>CACGJS010000005.1 GCA_902573385.1 uncultured Pelagibacteraceae bacterium
ACATAAAAAAAGGGATTAAAATTGCTTATCGTTAAAAAAAAAGAAGGAAGTCTATCAATAGAATAAAAAACACCTGAAAGAAAACTTAGTGGAGTTATGATAAAATTAGTTACAGTAGCTGTATGGTCAAATTTTTCAGCCCAAAGACCACTAATAAAACCTAATGCACCAAGAAGAAAGGACCCTAAAAAAGAAAAAATAAAAATATAAAATATATTATAAATCTGTATTTCTACTATAATAGAAAATACTAAAATTGAAATTATTGCAATAAGCAAACTTCTAGTTATGGCCGCTAAAATTATTGCCATAGATACCTCTAGAGCAGATAGAGGTGCATAGAGCATATCAACAATGTTTCCTTGAATTTTTCCAATCATTAAGGATGATACTGAATGACTAAAAGATTGAGTTAATATACTCATTGCAATTAATCCTGGCGCTAAAAAACTAATAAAAGGATATCCAAGAACATCTCCTTTTTCATCTCCTAAAGCAAGTGTTAGAACAGATAAAAATAATAAGCTAGAAACTAAAGGTGATAATAAAGTTTGCTGCCACACAGCTAAAAATCTATTGCATTCTTTAAACCATAAACTTTTGAATCCGATCCAATTTATTAACCCAAAATGACGGACCCCAATCTCATATTTATTTTGTAATTCAACCATAAGTAAATATATCTACCGTTTTTTTTCAATTTTTGTGAAAAAAACAAGAAATTCGCTTGAATTAATTTATTTATTGTGAGTTACTGTATATAGATATAAATTAAATATATAACACAATATATAGAAATTATGACCTGGAAAGATCCTAAAAAAGTTGAGCAATTGAAAGAATTATGGGGAAAAGGCAATACTGCAAGCCAAATTGCAGAAATAATAGGAGGAATAACCAGAAATGCAGTTATTGGTAAAGCGCACAGATTAAACTTATCTGCAAAAATTAAAAGTAGAAAGTTTTCTAAAAATCAAAACCCTAATAAATTAAATACTGAGACAAATGGAAATCAAAATCGTGGAAAAAGAAGTAGATTCAAATCTCTTTTAATTGAGAAAGATTTTGAACCTGAAAACCCAAAAAGTCTAGAAGAACTAGATGAAAATTCATGTAAGTGGCCCATCGGCCATCCAGATGAAAGCTCATTTTATTTCTGTGGAAGATCTTCTTTAAAAGATTTTTCTTATTGTAAACTTCATTTACTTTACGCTTTTCAACAACCAAAAAATAAGAAAGAAGGAACTGAAGATAAAGAAGAAGAAGTTCCTCAATTTATAGAAAAAAAAATTCAATCTGCTTAATTTTTAATTTTTTTTTTAACCTAATTTAAAAAATTATTATTATTTTTTATTTTAAATATTTTACTTGCTTATATAAACTTATTAATATTCTTAATAATTAGAAATATTAACAAAATTATATTTTATTCTTTAACATACTTGTTTGTAGAAAATTGACCTGCATCTTTCCACATAAAACTATATTTTTCTACTTCTTTATCAAATATAGATAAGCTTGGAATGCCAATATCAAAATTAGTTTTATACTCACCAGAAGGAATATTATCATGAGCTAATAATTTTAGCTGATCTTCAGTTATTAAAGGTTTAGGAAATTTTTGCAAAATTTTAGCAGATAACTTTGCAATAAATAAAGGTAAAGGAATGATAACTCTTTTTTTATTAACGAGTTTCAATAATCTTTTTAAAATTTCTTTAAAAGTTATAACTTCCTTTCCAATACACTCAATCGTCATCGAATTTATCTTTTTATCAATCACCTGATAAATTATTTCTGTCAAATCTGAAACATGTATAGGCATAAATTTTGTATCACCTCTATAATAAACTGGAAAAAATGGCATTCTATTTAACAATGTCATTAAGTTTGTAGTAAAGTTGTCATCCACAGAATAGACAACCGACGGTCTTAAGATAACCGAATTTGAAAAGTTATTTTTAATGTTAACTTCACCTTCTAATTTACTTTTTGCATATTCTGAATCTTTAACTTTTTCAATACCAAGAGATGATAAATGAATGAATTGTTTAATTTTACATTCTTTACAAATTTTTGATAATAAATATGGAAAATCTGAATGAATAATTTTAAATGTATTAAACTTTCCTTTTTCATACAATATACCAATCATATTAATACATACATCTGCATGACTGACTAATTCCCTTAATTTTTTTTCATTAAAGATATTTGCCTCTACGCATTCAATCCATCCGGCAGATGCTTGCGTTTTTAAAATATAGCCTTTTTGATGAAGATTTCTTGTAACAACAGTAACTTTATAATTATTTTTTGTTAACTTTCTAATTAAATTACGTCCTATTTGGCCACTAGCGCCAAAAATTAGACAATTTATTGGTTTCATATATATATAATTATAAATGAATATTGATATTAAGCTTCATAAAATTGATATACCAGCCGATATTGAATTAGGCAACATTGTTGCTATTGATGGAGAGTTTATGGGACTTGATGTAAAAAGAGACCCTCTTTGTTTAATTCAAATCTCATCTGGTAATCATGACGCACATATAGTTCAGCTTGATAGGGAAAAATTTGAAGCTCCCAATCTAGTAAAATTGTTTAAAAATAAATCTATAACTAAAATATTTCATTATGGAAGGGCTGATATGGCTCATATTAAATATTATTTAAAAGTTAATGTCGAAAATATCCTTGATACAAAAATTGCATCAAAACTAGCCAGATCTTATTCTGACAGTCACTCATTAAAAGTTTTAATTAAAGAATTTATAAATATAGATATTAGCAAACAATTTCAAAATTCTGATTTTGGAGGTGAACTTACTGAGGCTCAATTAAAATATTGTGCAAATGATGTTATTTATCTTCATAAGATTCATAATGAACTTAACAAAATTCTAGTGAGAGAAAAACGAATAAATTTATATAAAGATTGTCTAAAATTTTTACAAACTAGAGTTGACCTAGATCTAGCTTCGTTTAAAGATGATATTTGGTCTCATTAAATGAAAAAAAAGAATTATAAAAAAATTGCAAAAAATGTAATTGAGCTAGAAATAAAAGCGCTACAAAAATTAAAAGCGTCATTAAATAATTCTTTTGATAAAGCAGTAGACGCAATAGTAAAATGTCAATCTAAAACTATTTTATGTGGTGTTGGAAAAAGTGGTTTAATTGCCTCTAAAATTGCTGCAACACTTTCGTCTGTTGGAAGCCCTTCATTTGCTCTTTCAGCCAGCGATTGTTCTCATGGAGACTTAGGAAGTATTTCAAAAAAAGATATTCTTATTTTAATTAGTTATTCAGGTGAAACTCAAGAATTAAAAAATATAATTCAATATGCAAACCGAAATAAAATAAAATTAATTGGAATTGTTTCAAAGAAAAATTCTACACTTTATAAAGCGGCAGATATAAAACTATATATCCCAGAAGTAAAAGAAGCTGGCCTAGGTGTAGTGCCTACTTCAAGTACAAGCATTCAATTAGCGATAGGAGATGCACTCGCTGTGGCAAGCTTAAATAAAAAAAAATTTAATAAATATGATTTTTCTAAACTTCATCCAAGCGGAAGCTTAGGTGCCCAACTTAAGAGTGTAGAAGACTTGATGATAACTGGAAGCAAAATTCCTTTTATAAATGAAAATCAAAAAATGAAAAATGCACTTAAAATAATAACAAATAAAAATCTTGGTGTCTTAATTGTAAAAAACAAACAAGGAAAAACTACAGGAATAATTACAGATGGACAAATACGAAGGATCAGTCAAAAGAATAAAGATTTACAAAGTTTACAAGTTAAGCAAGTAATGACTAAAAACCCAATTAGTATAGATAAAAGTACGTTGGCTGCTAAAGCTTTAAGTATAATGAATGATAAAAAAATTACCTGCTTATGCGTAACTAATCAAAATATAAAGAACAAAACAATTGGTATTTTACACATTCATAATATTCTTGAAAACAGCATACAATAAATGTGGAAAAAGATTTTTATTCAAATAATTTTATTTCTGTTAATTATTTTTTTAATTTTTTATACATATAAAATTTATTTTAAAAATGAAAAAAAAGTTGAAATAAATGGAATTCAAGATATCCAAAAAGAAAATATAATTAATTCTGATAGTTCTCTTTTAAAAGAAAATGAAGAGGCTCCTAATTTAATTAAAGATCTAAAATATATTTCAAAGGATATTTTAGGAAATGAATATATAATTAGTTCTGAATACAGTACATTAAATTTAGAAAAAACTAATATTATAAATATGGAAGATGTTAGTGCTACGATAACCATGCTAGACAAAGAACCAATATTTGTAAAGTCAAAATTTGCAATATATGATAATGAGAGTTATGAAACTATCTTTTTTGATAATGTTGTGATTAATTACATTGATAATATAGTTAATAGTGAAAAATTTGAAATATCAATTAAAGATAATTTTGCACAGGTTTCAGAAAAGGTAATATATCAAAATCCGAATATAAAACTTGAAGCAGACGTAATAGAAATTGACTTACTAACAAAAAACTCTAAAATTTTCATGATTGATAATAAAAAAAAAATAAAAATAATTAATAAATAAAAAGTGGCAATAATTAAAAAATTTAGAATTAAGTCCTTTAAAAAAAACAAAGTACTTGTATCTTTAAATAAAATATCTTTATCATTTGGTAAAAGAAGAATACTTGAAGATATTAGCTTTAATATTAATGAAGGAGAAATACTTGGAATGCTAGGTCCAAATGGGGTTGGTAAATCAACAATTTTTAATATTATTACGGGACAAACTAAACCAGACAGCGGATCAATACTTTTCAATAAAGTGAATGCAACAAATTATCCTATCTACTTAAGAACTACAAAATTCAAAATAGGATATGTGCCACAATATGGTGGTTATTTTCATGACCTTACGTTAATGGAAAATTTAAATGCAATTGCAGAAATTTTAATTAAAGATCCTAGTAGGAGAATTTTTAAAATCAATGATTTAATTTCAAAATTTGAGTTAGACTCCGTATTAAATGTAAAAGCAAAATTCTTATCCGGTGGACAAAAAAAAAAATTAGTTATTGCCTTGGCTCTATTAGGAGACCCTAAAGTTCTTCTTTTAGACGAATGTTTTGCAGCACTGGATGTTTTAACAATAAAAATGTTACAACAATTGATTGTTAACTTACAAGCTGAAAAAAATATTGGTATATGTATTTGTGACCATCAGGCTAGAGATTTACTGTCTTGTGTTGATATTGCTATAATTTTATCAAATTGTAAAATCATCGCTCATGGAACTCCATCTGAGTTAATTAATAATGACGAAGCAAAATCACACTATTTTGGTGAGTCATTTAAATTTAATTAAAAGAACTTTATAAATGAATAAAGTTATTTGTATAAATGATAAAATTAAACCTTTTAACGAAACAATAAATATTGATGGAGACAAAAGTCTTTCTATAAGATTTGCAATACTTGCAAGCCTTGCTGAAGGTAAATCAAGAGCTTTTAATCTTTTAAAATCAGAGGATGTATTAAGTACATTAAATTGTTTAAAAAAATTAGGTATAAAAATAATTATCAAAAAAAACTATTGTGAAATCTTTGGCAAAGGTCTTAACGGTTATTTTTATAAAAATGATTTAACCCTTAATGCAGGAAATAGCGGAACAGCTGCAAGACTACTTTCAACTGCTGCATTAAATTCTCCAAAATTTATACGAATCACAGGAGATAATTCTCTTAAAAAAAGAGATATGAAAAGAATTATTAAACCACTAGAAAAATTTGGAGCTCAATTTAAAAAAAATAAAGGAACACTACCATTGTTTATCAAGGGATCTGATAGATTAAAACCTATTAAATTCTCAGAAAATCTGGGAAGTGCTCAAGTAAAATCTGTAGTTTTAATTTCTGCCTTGCTAAGTTCAAATAAAATAACAATATTAAAATGTAAACCATCAAGAACACATACGGAACTCTTATTTAAATATCTTAAAATTCCAATTACAATAAAAAAAACAAATAAATTTGATTATATTAAGATAAGAGGAAAAAAAAGTTTTAAAGGTTTTAATTATAAAATACCTGGTGATATTTCATCAGCTAGTTTTTTAATAGTTTTAACCCTATTATCTAAAAACTCAAAATTAACAATTAAGAATATAAATGTTAATCCTTCTAGGACAGGGATAATAACAATATTAAACAAAATGGGAGCTGCTATAAAATTAAAGAATAAAAAGATTTATAAAGGGGAGAATACTGCAGATATTTTTGTAAAAAGCATAAACAACTTAAAAGCAATTAATCTGCCAAAAAACTTTAATAATAGTACTGCTATAGATGAATTTAATTTAATATTTCTTTGTGCGGCTCTAGCAAAAGGTGTGAGCACATTTCAAGGATTATTAGAATTACAATCAAAAGAGTCAAAAAGATTAGACTGGGGTTTTAGAATGTTAAAAATGATAGGTATAAAATCTGAAAAAATTAGCAACCATGGAATTAAGATTTGGGGTAAACCTAATTTGAAATTAAATAAAAATTATATCATAAAAGATTATCTCAAAGATCATCGTATCGCTATGACTAGCATTGTTTTAGCTCTTACACTTGGTGGAAATTTTAAAATTTATAATCCAGATTCAATAAAAACAAGCTTTCCTTCATTTAAAAAAATAATTAAAAACTTAGGCGGAAAAATAAATTGAAAAAAAGAAAAAATATTATTACTGTAGCAATAGATAGTCCGGCTGCTGCTGGAGCAGGCTCTCAGGCAAAACTAATTTCAAAACACTATAATCTACTACATCTCGATACAGGGCGCATATATAGACTTATTGGTAAGTTAAAATTAAAAAATGATAAAAATTTTACTTATTCTAAGATTAGAAAAATAATGAAAAGTTTAAAAATTAATGATTTAAAAAACAAAAACTTATTATCCGATAAAGTTGCTACCTCAGCATCAATAATTGCAAAAGATAAAGCTATTAGAAAAATTGTTCATGATTTTCAAAAAAAGTGTGCATATAGCCCACCTAAAAAATTTTCTGGAAGTGTTTTAGATGGAAGGGATATTACAAGTGTGATAATGAAAAAAGCAATGTTTAAATTCTTTATAACAGCGGATGTAAAAACAAGAGCTAAAAGAAGATTTAAAGAGTTAAAGCCAAAAAATAAGAGTTTGACCTATAATGAAGTACTTAAAAGTATCAAAAAACGTGATAAAAGCGACTATAATAGAAAAATATCCCCTTTAAAAAAAACTAAAGACAGTATCTTGATAAATTCAACTAACCATAATATAAGCAGCTGCTTTTTAAAAATAAAGCATATTATGGATAGGAAACTTAAAGCTTAATGGAAATTTATAAAGAATTAAAGACTCCAGCATCAAAAGAATTTGAAAAACTACTTAATAGCCAATTTTCTAAAAATAAAATTACAGAAGGTTCAATCATAGAAGGTAAAATCAATAAAATTACAGACAAATTTGTATTTCTTTTTATTGAAGGATTAAAAAGTGAGCCAGTCCTTGATATTAATGAATTAAAAAGTATGGGTTTACTTGAGAAAGCAAAAGTTGGTGAAAAAATATCAGTTTTACTTGAAAGAATTGAAGATAAAAACGGGGAAGTTTTAGTCTCAGCGAGCAAAGCAGCCAAGATAGCCGGATGGGATAAATTAGTTGAAGCATATGACAAAGATTTACCTGTAATGGGTAAAATTACTTCAAAATGCAAAGGTGGAGCTATAGTTGAACATATTGATACTGGCTCATTAATGTTTTGTCCAGGTTCTCAAATTTCGGATAAACCTTTAAAAGATATATCTCACTTAATGCATGAACCACAAAAGTTTAAATTAATAAAACTAGATAAAATTCGAGGTAACGCATGTGTATCACGTAGAGAAATAATTTCTTCTTTTAAAAAAGAAGATAAAAAAATTATAGTCGAAAAATTTAAAGTTGGAGATATTATTAAAGGTGCGACAGTCAAAGGTTACAGTAGCTTTGGTTGTTTTTTTGATGTAGATGGAACACTTGATGTTCTAGTTCATGTTCAGGAAATCTCTTATTCTAGAGTCAATCACCCTAACGAAATATTTAATATTGGTGAAAAACATGATTTGAAAGTAATTAGTGTAGATCTAGAAAAACTTCAAGTGGGCTGTAGTATAAAACAACTATCACCAGATCCCTTTGAACATATTCAAAACTATGAATTAAATAAAAAATATAAAGTTAAAGTAGTTAAATTGATGGACTTTGGTGCATTTTGTGAATTAGAACCAGGATTAAGTACATTGCTACATTCAAGTGAATTAAGCTGGACTAAAAAAAATCCATCAGTAAAAAAAATGTTCCAAATTGGTGATGAAATAGATTGTATCATAACAGAAATAGACAAAGAGAAAAGAAGAGTGGCCATATCTCACAAATTAACAAAGGAAAATCCTTTTTCAATTTTAGAAAAAGAATATCCTATAGGTACAGAAATTGAAGGTTTTGTTAGTAATATGAATGAATATGCTCTTTATGTAAAAATTGATAATTTAGAGATAGATGCATTTTTACACTGCAATGATCTTTCATACTCTAATAATGGAGAAGATGAGCTTAAAAAATATAAAAAAGGAGATAAGCTTAAAGTTAAAATTCTTGAAATTAAATCAGATCAACAAAAGGTAAGGGTCGGCTTAAAACAAACTCAACCAGATCCTTTTGATTGGTTTAAAAACAAAAAAATTAACTCTACAATTACTGTAAAAGTATCATCATCAGATAATAAGGGTTTAACGGTAAAACCTGAAGGATGCGAAATGGAATTTACTATTAAAAAATCACAAATTGCAATAAACGCTGCTGATGCTAGACCAACAAGATTCGTTGGTGGAGAGAGAATAGATGCTGCTATTGCAGAATTAGATATGGAAAAAAGGAAAGTTACATTAAGTATAAAATTACTAGAAGAACTTCAAAATAAAGAAGCGGTATCAAAGTTTAGCTCTACTCTGTCTGGAAAAAATCTACCTTTTTCATCTTTGTCAGACCAGTTAAACAAAAAAGAAAAGAAAACTAAAGAAGAATAACATAAATTGGCTATTGTAAAATCAAAGCTTTTAAAACAACTTGCTAATAATTATCCTAATTTTTTAAAAAAAGATTTAGAAAAATTTTTTAATATTTTTTTAACTGAGATTAAAAATTCTCTTAAAAGAAATGAAAGAGTAGAATTAAGAGGTTTTGGGATGTGGTCAACACATTTACAAAAAGCAAGAATCTCTAGAAATCCCAAAACAGGAGAAAGAATTGCAACTCCAGAGAAAAAAACAATTCACTTTAAAATGGCTAAAGAACTGTTTAAAAAATTAAATAATGAATAATAGAAATATATTTGTTGCTTGTGATACTTCTAGAATAAGCCAGATTAAAAAAATAATCAATCAAATACAGAATAATAGACTTAAAATTATACCAAAATTTGGATTACAATTCTTTTACTCTAGAAGTGGCAGAAAATTTTTAGAAAAGTTTAAAGAAGATTTTTGGTTAGATTTAAAGATAAATGATATTCCACAAACAGCATTATCAGCAGTAGATAGTTTAAAAGATTTAAAAAAATGTAAATATATAACTGTTCATGCAAATGGAGGTTTTGAAATGCTTAGAGTTATTAAGAAAAAAGCCAAAACAATTAACAAAAATTTAAAAGTATTAGGTGTTACAGTTTTAACAAGTCTTAATAACAAATCTCTTAAGGAAATAGGTCATACAAAGACGGTAGAACAATTAGTATTAAAACAAGCTACAATTATAAAAAAATCAGGTTGTGATGGAGTAGTTTGTTCTGCTCATGAAGCAAAATTATTAAGAAAAAAATATAAAAACTTATTTATTATCACCCCGGGAATAAGATTACCTGGAGATAATACAAATGATCAATCCAAAGCAAGAGTAATGACACCAAATGAAGCTTTTAAAAATAAAGTATCAGGTATTGTAATAGGAAGATCTTTAATTAAAGGAAATATTAAAAATAATATTAAAAGATTAATTGATCACTTAAATCAATGATCAAAGGTTGTAAAATCTGTGGGATCTCTGATCTCGATACACTTAATTTCATTATTAATCATCCCTATCCACCTCAATTTATTGGTTTCATTTGCAATTATAAAAAAAGCTCACGATACGTTGAGATTGAAAAGTTAAACGAACTAGCAAAAGTAGATAAAAAAAAATCAAATTTTGTAGCAGTGTTAGTGAAACCAGATGAGGATATTTTAGAAAAAATTAAACACCTTCCTTTTGATTATTATCAAATTTATGATTGTTCGCCTAAAGAAATTGAAATAATTAAACAAAGATATAATAAGAAAATCATTACCGCTTTAACTATAAATGACAAAACTGATGTTCAAAAATGTCATCTGTTCTCTAAAGTAACTGACATTTATTTGTTTGATAGCAAAGGTTATGAAAAGAGTATGGCTTTTGATCATAAGCTTATTCAAGAAATAAAGATCAACAAACCACTAATGATAGCTGGAAATATTCAGGTAGATGATAATCTTGAAAATTATAAAAAAATAGCAGATATTATAGATATATCTGGGGGACTTGAGACTTCTGGGTTAAAAGATAATTCCAAAATAAATATTTTTTTAAATAAGGTACAATATATTAATAATGAAACTTAAAAAAGGAATTTCTCTAATTGATCAACATGATCAAAATGGATTTTGGGGTAATAAATTTGGAGGAAGTTTTATTCCAGAGACTTTAAAAAAACCAATTGAAGACCTAACAAATGAATTTAAGAAATTAAGAAAAGATAAAAAATTTATTAAAAAAAGAAATTTTTATTTTAAAAACTATATAGGAACCCCAACTTCATTTGTAAAACTTAATAATCTATCTAATCATTTAGGAGGTGCTCAAATTTGGGCAAAGGTTGTCTCTGAGGCAAATGGAGGCGCGCACAAGATATATAACGCAACAGTCCATGCTTTAATTTGTAAAGCTATGGGTAAAAAATATATCGTTGGTGATACAGGCGCTGGCTATGCTGGAAAAATGCTCAGTATGGCTGCTAAAAAATTTGGTCTTAAATGTAAAATATTCATGGGAGCAAAAGATATTAAAAGACAAAAACCTAACTGTGATGCGATGAAAAAAAATGGAGCTGAAATAGTTCCAGTTTATTCAGGTAGCCAAACGTTAGTTGATGCTGTCAGTGAATGTATGAGGTATTGGGTATCAAATTGTGACAACACTCACATGTGTGTTGGAAGCACTGTTGGTCCAAATATATTTGTTAAAATTTGTGGTTGGAGTACAGCACAAATCTCTAGAGAATTAAAAGTACAATTAAAATCAAAATTTAAAAAAATTCCAAATAAAATAAAACTAATTAATTGTGTGGGTGGTGGAAGTTCTGCTTATGGTTTTTGGAGTGAATTTATTGATTATGATAAAAAACAAATTGAGTTAATTGGTGTTGAGGCTGGTGGACCAAAAAAATCAAAACTTCATGCAGCACCTTTAAGTAGAGGTGCGAAATTAGGAATACTTCATGGAGCTGCTGCCTATTGCTGTCAAAATAATGAAGGACAAATAAATGAGACTGAGTCTATTAGTGCGGGACTTGACTACCCATCAGTTTCTCCAATTCACTGTTTTTTAAAAGATACTAAAAGAGCAAGATACACTTATGCAACAGACGAAGATGCACTAAACGCTTATCAACTAGTTACAAAACTTGAAAATATAAATCCAAGTTTAGAGCCTAGTCATGCATTTGCAGAAGCTATTAAAATAGCACCCAAACTAAGTAAGGACACCATAATCATCGTCAATTCATGTGGGGATGCCAAAAAAGATAGGGATATTTTAAGAGAAAGATTGGGTAAAAAATAATGGCTTCTTTAATAAATCAAGCATTTAAAAAAGCAAAAAGTGAAAATAGACCTGCATTACTGACTTACACAGTTGCAGGAGATAATACTAAAAAAAAATCACTGGAAATACTTAAATCAATTTCTAACTACGCAGATATTTGTGAACTAGGTTTTCCTCACAACACTCCAATTGCTGATGGAGGTCAAATTCAAACTAGCGCTTATCGGGCAATTAATAATGGGATTAAAATCAATGACGTTTTTTCAGTTGCTAAAGACTTTAAAAAATCAAAAAAAACTAAACCAATTATCTTGATGGGTTATTACAATATGATCTTTCAATATAACGAAAATAAATTTATAGAAAAATGCAAAAATGTAAAAGTTGATGGTTTAATAGTTGTAGACCTGCCTTATCCTGAGAATAAAAAGTTTTCTAATAAATGTAAAAGAAAAGGAATTAATTTTATTCAACTCGTTTCTCCTACAACATCACCAAATAGATTAAAAAAAATCATCAAAGATTCTCATGATATGATTTATTATATCAGTATGCTTTCAACTACTGGAGGAAAGTTAAAAGTTGTTCCTAAAAAAATATTAGAAAGATACAGTAAAATTAAAAACCAAAATAAATCTAAAAATGTTGTTATAGGATTTGGAATTACTGAAAAAACAATAAAATCATTAAAAAAAGCAGATGGATTAGTGGTTGGAAGTGCAATTTGTAAGGAAATTTCAAACTCTATTAAAAAGAGACAAAATCCTGTCACAAATGTAACTAATATTGTAAAAAGATTAAAAAAAAAAATAACATGAATTGGATAACAAAAAAACTTTCTCATTTAAGTGAAAAAATTAAAACAGTAATAAAAAAGAGACCTACAAAAGAAGAAATTGAAAACAGTGATTGGACTTCATGTTGTAAGGGACCATTATTAAAAAAAGAATTAGAGGAAAATTTATGGGTTTGCCCTTCTTGTAATAAACATCATAGAATTAATTGTAAACAAAGATTCGATATTGTTTTTGGTAAAAATAATTATGAAATTTTAAAAACACCCATTCCACAAGATGACCCATTAAATTGGAAGGATTCTAAAACTTATAAAGATAGATTGAAGATAGCTCGAAAAAAAACAGGAATGGAGTGTGGTATAATGGTTATTAACACAAAAATTAATAATATAAATATTACAGCTTGTGCGTCTGACTTTGCTTTTATAGGAGGTTCTGTAGGAGCAGCTGAGGGTGAAGCAATACTTTATGGAATTCAACATGCAATAGAAAACAACCAACCTTTTGTAAATTTTACATCTGGGGGAGGAATGAGAATGTTTGAGTCTTTAATTGCACTATCCCAAATGACAAGAACAACATTAGCTGTTAATGAGCTTAAAAAAAATAATTTACCGTATATTGTTTGTTTAACAGATCCAACAACTGGTGGAATTTCTGCTTCATACGCAATGCTTGGTGATATTGCATTTGCTGAACCTGGAGCTCTTATAGCTTTTGCAGGAGCTAGAGTTATTCAAGGAACTGTCAAAGAAGAATTACCTGAAGGCTTTCAAAGAAGTGAATACGTCAAAAAAACTGGTTTTGTAGATTTGATAGTGGAAAGAAGAGATTTAAGAGAAAAAATTGGATCTACATTATCAATTCTCTTAAAGAAAAGTTCTGCTATAAATTCAGAAAATAATGAAACTTCGAAAGATAGTAGAACGCTTACAAAAGCTGCATCCTAAAGAAATAGATCTTAGTTTAGAAAGAACCAAAAACCTTCTTCAAAAATTAGGAAATCCAGAAAAAAAAATCAATTGTATCTCTGTTGTTGGTACTAACGGCAAGTATTCAACTATACAAGCACTACACGCAATTCTCAAAGAAGCAAATTATAAGTGTAATATTTATACAAGTCCTCATATTCAAAAAATTAATGAGCGGTTTGTCTTTAATGATCAACCTTTAAATGACGATCAATTACTTGATTTATTCACAGAAGTAGAAGAAATCAACAATGGTTCAAAAATAACCTTTTTTGAAATTCTAACTGTTTGTTATTTTTATTTTGCCAGTAAATTTCCAAATAATATAAATTTAATTGAAGCAGGTTTATTCCATAGATTTGATGCAACGAATATTCTAACTAAAAACTTAGCTAGTGTAATTACAGTATTGGGAAATGATCATTTAGATTGGTTGCCAGAAAAAGAACAAACTATTGAAAGAATTATATTTGAAAAAACTTCTTCATTGTTAGAGTCAAAAATTATTATTGCTAAACAAAATTCAAAAAAAATTAATAATTGTATTAAAAAAACTATTTTAAAGAATAAATCAAAAAAAATTTTTTTTAATGAAGATTATAATTTTGGAATGAATGAAAATGATTTTTTTTATTATGAAGATCAAATAGGCGCTTTAAAACTTCCAAAACCAAATTTACTGGGTCTTTTTCAATTAGAAAATATTTCTACAGCAATAGCAACTTCCAGACAATTAACAGATTATAAAATTACAAATGAGCATATTAAAAATGGAATTACTAAAATTCAAAGTATTGCCAGACTTCAGGAAATTAAATCTGGTAAATTAAAAAAACTAGTTAAAAATAATCAATTATTTGTAGATGGTTCTCATAATCCATTAGGTGCAAAAGCACTTAATCAATATCTTCAAAGTATTAAATCTAACAAACATATTATTTTAGGGATGATGTCTAATAAAGATCATGAAAAATATATGAGCTACTTTGAAGACATCAAGTCATTGACAACAATAGATATCCAAAATCAACCGAATAGTATTAAAGGAAGCAAACTTAAAAATAAAATCAAAAATTTTAAAAATATCAAATGTGAAACTTCGATTGAAAATGCTATTAAGTCCATTAACCTTGAAGAAAATGATATCATTTTAATTACAGGATCTTTATATCTTGCGGGAGAAGTTTTAAATTTAAACTAGATATTTTCTTTTATCCAAGAAACAATATCTGACTTAGGTACTAAACCGACCTTAGTAGATTTTAATTCCCCATCTTTAAACAGCAACATTGTGGGAATCCCTCTAACTCCGTATTTAGTTGGAGTATTTGGCTCATTATCAATGTTGTGTTTTGCTATTATAACTTGATCTGTCATTTCATCTGAAATTTCTTCTAATGTTGGTCCTATTTGCTTACAAGGACCACACCACTCAGCCCAAAAATCAACTACAATTGGTTTTGACGATTTCAATACTTCTACTTCGAAATTGTCATCTGTTACACTTACGGTTGCCATAATAGATCCTATATATTTGATTCAAACTATTATTCAATGTGTAAAAAGGTATTTTTTTGATTAATTCACAATATAATTAAGCTTGTTCATATTTTTTCTGAATGCCCTCAACAAACAGGTTAATTTCATCTAAAAATTTAAGCTTTTCTTCATCTTTTTCATTGGTATATCTGTCTCTTAAATTATCACACTCAAAATAAAATTCCTTACAAGTCCACCATTTCTCCTTGTTCTCACTAAGTATTCTTTCAGCTATTCCTCTTTTAATTATTTTAAACATTTCTGCTGGTAGTGTTTCTGGTGATTCTTGATATATTATTTTCTTACCAAAACTTACCATTCTTTCATCTTCGAATTTATCTAGTAAAACTAATTTATCTTTCCAAGAAGCTAAATGCCATTTTGGAAATAGAGCAATATCTTTTTGAGGTGTAAATTTTTTATAAATTGTTTCTTCAGCAAGTAAATCTATTTGAGATTCAAATTGTGCTTTTTCTTCCGCAGTTTCTCTTAGCGCTGTCAAAATATTTTGAGAAAATTTCTCATTACTATTCACCAATTTTGCACGTTCTTTTATTAAATCAGGATCAAGTTTGCTATAAGGTTCTACTTGCATTCCATAGCTTGGATCTAAAATTATAGGAGCTTTATTTGAACGAATAGTTCTTAAAAACTTCAATTTTTTAATAGCATTTTTTAATTCAGAAATTGACATATTGAATAATGGAGTTGGATCAATTTTAAGATCAAATGCCTGGCCCCATTGATAAACTGGATGAATACAAAATTTTGGGTGAAGTGGAGCAACTACAAATCGATAATTATTACCAAAATGGTATTCAGCTAAAGTAAACATTTTTTTTGTTTTAAAGATTGTTTCAGTATCACTTTTATTTGAAGTTTTTAAAAATGTATCCCAAGTTTGAGGTTGATTTTTTTTAATCAAACCTAATACTTTAACTGTTAGTTCAGCATCAAATAAGGCTGAGTGAGCACCACTAGATTCAAAGCCATTCATTCTAGCTAAAGACTCTAGCTTCATTACTGCATTACCTTTTGAATTTATCTCTGTTTTTAAAACGTTTTCATCTACAGCATGGGCTCCTCTTGCTATATTTAAACCGTCATGTCTTTTATTAGGCGTAGCATTTGTAATATAAGGATACCTGATTCCCCTAAAAAATTCATTTCTTATCATCTCATCATCAAAACCAATGTTTGACCAACCCATAAATATTGCTGGACTCCATTTTTTAAATATTGCCTCTAACTGTCCTAACATTTGATAATGACTTAAATTTCCTTTAGTTAAGAGATCAACACTAGTTTTATTAACTATTAAGGCCATAGCTTGAGGTACTTCTCCTTCTGGTAATCTACATCTAAAGTTAAATCTATCTAATTCTTTAAAATTTTGATCAACTAAAATACCACCCACTTCAATAATGCTTCCCCAGGAAGTGTTAGCACTACTAGATTCTATGTCCCATATTACTAAATTCATATTAATTCATATTCCTTTGTTGATAAAATTGTTCAACTTTTTCTAAAAACTTATTTTGATATTCTTCCAATTTTTTACCTTGAATTCTAAAATCTTGAAATAAATTGTCTATCGTACAAAGTAAAACAATTCCCTGAGTAATTCTTGAATTATATACAACATTATGAGCTAATGAATAAGCTCCTAATTGTAAATAATAATCCTCAATCCACTCTTCTTTTTTAGGTTTGTTTGATTGTTTAAAATCTATAATTGTTTCTTGTCCCTCATAAACCCCACATGCATCACAAGTTCCTGCATATTTTCCTGGATAATACAACGTTGCTTCTGTTCCCCAAATTTCTGATAGTTTATTTTTAATACCATGTTCAATAATTTCATCTGCCATTTTTTTTGATTTATTATTTTTCTCTTCTAATAACTCTAAATTTAATTGGCCTAGTAAATATTTTTCCAAAAAGGTATGCATAGAAGTTCCTCTATTTGATGCTTCATTTTTAATTCTATTTGCTTCCGTCACTCCTACTCTTGCTTTCCAATTAGCAAGTGAAGCTTTTTTTTCTTCACTTTGAGTTGCTTGTAATATGGATGTAACAGACGGAAGTTTTTCCTGGTTTACAGTATACATTCTTGAACCACTAACTGTTAATCTCATAGATTTTGGATATGAAAATTTATTATTCCACTGCATATAGTTTCTTATAAGCGGTATTGAAGAAAAAAAGAAATTAATTTTTGGCTTGTTTTGAATGGTCAACAAATTTTTCTACATTTTCTGTTTGAATAGCTTTTTCAATTTTTTCAGGATCTTTAATATTTTCCAAAGTTCTAGTAATTGATCTTGCATCTGTTCCAAACTTGTCAACTACACCCATTGCTTCTTCTAATTTTTTTCTTAAAATTATTACATTATCGAAATGTTTTGCAAATCTAGTACTGATTGTTTTTAAATGATTGTAAATTTCTGTAGCACCCTTTTGAACTTTTAAAGAATGAAAGCCCATATACAATGATTGTAAGTAAGCAGATAAAGTATTAGGGCCACAAATTACAACTTTATATTTTTTCATTATCTCTTGAGTTAATAATTCTTTAGTACTTGGATCTTGGTACTCTGTTAATTCTTTATATAAACTTTCAGTTGGTGCATAAACAATTGCGAAGTCTGTAGTTTTTGGTGGCACGATATATTTTTCTTTTACACTTTTAGCTTTATTTTTAAATGCTGTAGCTAATTTTGCTCTTGCATCAGCAACTGCTCTTTTATCATCAGCATCATAACCATCGGTAATTGCTTTAAATTTTTCTAATGGAAAATGAGAATCAACTGGAACCATAACATCGCCTTGAAGTCTGATTGCGTATTCTACATTTTCACTTGTGTCCTCTTTCATCTTAACGTTTGTCATGAATTGAGAGGCAGGTAATAAATCTTTGATCAAAGCATCCAAACTAAACTCCGCTAGAACACCATATTTTTTAACTCCTGCTAAAATTTTAGTAATTCCTTCTTGGCTCTGATTTAGTAATTGAACTTGTTGATTAAAATTTCCAACTTTTTCATCCACTTTTGTTAAAGCTTCTGTCATATCTTTGGTCACTCCAGTTGATAGAGCATTAAATGATGTGGACATTGAACCTAGGGAGGTATTGATAGTGGTATTTACACTATCTTTTAATTTAACAATTTCTGCATTTAAATTCGCTATTTCTTCAGCCTCTTTATTTTCATCCTTATCTTTAGGCTTAAATCTTAAATTAAGATATAGAATGCCCAAAGTAGCACCAAGCAATATGATTAATATAATTAATAAAATAGTGTCCATGATTCTTTTTATATTATTTTATAGTAAAAATTTGATTAATATATTTAATTATTTAAAAGTATCTCTATGGAATTAGTCTTAATATTAAAAATGTTCTTTATTATTGGAGTTATTATTGCTGCTTATGCTATTTTAAGAAACCTTGATATTATTAAGATTATCTTAGTTTATTTTAAAGACTTAATTCTTAGAAAGTAATTTAACTAATTTTTTAAGTAAGTTAATTTTTAGAGCTGATTTAGAAATCATCATACAGGCTTCAGATTTTAATATTTTACCATCTTTAAGAATTCGAAGATTATTAGCTCTTAAAGTTTCTCCAGTTGAGGTAATATCAGTTATAATCTCAGAGGAACCAGTAAAAGGATATGCCTCAGTCGCTCCTAAGCTACTTACAAGTTTAAATTGCGTAACTCCTTTAGAAAATAAAAATTCTCTTGTTAGGTTTGGATATTTTGTTGCAACTCTTAACCTTTTCTTTTTTTTATCCTTAAACTCAAAAGCAATTTCTTCTAAATCAGCAACGGTTTGAACATCAATCCAAGGATCTGGAATAGCAATAACTAAGTTTGCTTTTCCAAAATTATAGCTCTTAATTACATTTATTTTTTTTTGAATATTAATTTCACTTTCTTTTAATAAGTCATACCCTGAAAAACCAAGATCTAAAGATCCATCACCAAGTCTTTCGACAATTTCTCTTGCGTGAAGATATAAAATCTTAATATTAGTTATATTTTTAATAGATCCTAATAAGTCTCTTTCTCCTCTTTCAGATATTAAATCTAATTTATTTTTTTTAAAAATTTCTAAAATACCTTTTTTAAGTCTACCTTTACTGGGTATTCCAATATTAATTACATTTTTCATTATTAATAATTTAAATTTAAAGCAGCTCCTACTGCTGGGACTTGTTTTTTTGATCCAAGGTCTGAGATTAAGTTATCGAATCTTCCACCGTTACATATATTAATGTTTTTATATTTGGATTTAATATCAATTTTAAAAACCATACCTGTATAATATTCTAATTGACGCCCAAAAGATGTTGAAAACTCCACATTTAATTTTTGAGTTTTATTTAATGAAGTTGGAAAATATTTTTGATCAACAGCTAAATTAATCTTATTTTTTTTAAAGAAGGCATTAAGTTTTTCAGCAGCTTGGCCCATCGGACAGTTAATCTTTAAAAACTCTTTAATAATTTTTGATACATTTTTTCCTCGACTTGTTCTTCTTGGGTCTTTAATTTTATTATCAAATCTCTTTAAAATTTCTTCAATTGATCGCCCAGCAACTACAGTTTGTTGTTTATCTTTTAACATTTTTGAATATCTTTTTTTATCAACTTCAACAATTGTTGGATCAACATCAGAGTTAGTTTCTAATCTTTTTAATAAATCATTAAAATAATCTTCTCTCCAAAAGTGTCTCGAAAGCCTAAGTTTCCATCTTTTTGGAATATCTAACTTAGAAATTAATAAATTAAAAATCTCAACATTACCAATCTTCAAAGTTCCCTTTGAATAATTTAAATTTGATAAAGATTTTAAAGCAGTATTAATAATTTCTTTGTCATCATTTTTTTCGTCTTTAGAGCCAATTATTTCAAAACCGACTTGGTTTCTAATAATAGAATCTTTCTTATTATCTGATTTTCTATAAGCCTGACCACTATAAAATATCTTTTCCTTACCTTTTAAATTACCTTCTAAATATCTTAAGCATGATGCTATAGTTAGATCAGGTCTTAAACAAAGTTCACTACCATTTTGATCAATAAATGAGAAAATAAATTTTCTAAAACTCTCTCCTGATCTTTGTACAATATGGTCAGCTTCGATTACCGAGGGTAAATCAATGTATTTAAACCCTTTAGACTTTACCGACCTAAGGATTTTTTCAGATAAATTTTTTAATTTCATCAATTAATTTTTCTTTTGAAAATGTAACTTGATTGTTTTTACCCTTAACACCTAAAAGGTTTTTTAAAGTAATTGTATTATCTTTAAATTCATTTTCGCCACATATGACTGCTACGGGACATTTTTTTTTATTTGCATAAGTTAATTGCTTACCAAGATTTTTTTTACTATCTAAAAATATTTCAGATTCAATATCGTTATTTCTTAAAACTTTCAAAATTTCGTAATAATTTTTTAAGTATTTGTCATCCATTACACAAATAATTACAGGTTTTTTTTCATCTACCTTAATTTGATCCAGTTGCAGCATGGTAAATAAAAGTCGGTCTACTCCAATACTCATTCCAGTTCCTGGAATATCTATACCTTTAAATCTTGATATAAGTTTATTATATTGTCCACCCGAACAAATACTACCAATATCAACTTCTTTACCTTTATTGTTTTTTACTTTGAAATTTAAATTTGTTTCAACACAAAAACCATCATAATAAGCAAGACCTCTAACAATAGTAAAATTGGTTTTTATTTGGTCTATATAGTCACCATAACTTATAACTTCCAATAGATCTTTTAGCTCTTTAATTCCTTCTTGAGACAAAGGATTTTTTAAATTTTCTTTTAATTCTTTTAAATTTTTTACTTTTAAAAAATTAATAATTTGAGAGGCCTCATTATCTGTTAAATCTGCACCTTTAGTAACTGCTCCACTTCCGTCTACTCTTTCTTTTTTTAATAAATCTTCAACACCTTTTAAACCAAAGCCAGGCTTATCTAACTTATCTATCGCTCTCATAACCTTAATTTTTTTGTCCTCAGATATTTTTAAGTCTTCAATTAACCCTTGAACAATTTTTCTATTGCTAATGTTAACAACAAACTGATCTTTTTTTAATCCACAGGCGAGAAGCGTGCTAGCAATTAAATTACAAAGTTCAGCATTTGCTTGTGCGGGGTTAACATTGCCTACAATATCACAATCTGCTTGAGTAAATTCTCGGTATCTAGCATTACCTGCTTTTTCATTTCTAAATACATTTTGAATTGCGTATCTCTTATAAGGTAAAGGTAATTCTTGATTATTTTGTGCAACAAATCTAGCTAATGGACTTGATAAATCATATCTAAGGGTAATATTTTTTTCTCCATCTTTAAATGAGAATACATCAGACATAGGATTACTATCATCATCTGCTAGAAATGATCCTATATTTTCGCTAATTTCAAATGATGGAGTTTCAAGTGGCTCAAAACCAAACTTTAAAAAATTATTCTCAATAATATTAATTAACTTTTTTTTGAGAATTAATTTCTTATTCCATCTATCTTCAAAACCTGAGGGTAGCCCAGGGATTAATTTATTTTCTATTTTCATTTTTTTTGGTACCCCCGCTTGGAATCGCACCAAAAACTAAAGTTCCACAAACTTCCGTGATAACTATTTCACCACAGGGGCATTCATTGTTTTTATATTATTTTGTATGGATTTAAAATTATATTATAAATAAATAGCTGCTAGCAGCTATGGAAATGTTTTCTTTGAGTGCTTTTACTTATAATATATCTATTAATCATTGGGGCTCTTTTAACTATAAAAATATTTATTTGCAAGGTCAAAATTAATATTTTATTCGGCTAAATATAATTAGAAAAAATTCTAATATAATTGATGTAAAATTGAATTATGACGTTTTTTTTAAGTTTACAGCTGAAGGGCCTTTTTCTCCTTCAGAGACTTCAAATGTTAATTCATCTCCCTCATTAAGAAACTTTAATCCTGCTTCCCTTGCAGCTGAAGCATGAACAAATACATCTTTTTCTTTATCTTCACGCTCAATAAAACCATAGCCCTTTTTTGAATTATACCATTTTACTTTTCCTTTTAAGCTCATTTTTCCTCTCTCTAAATTATTATATAAAAAATTATTAGATTTTATTATCCTTTGCAAGATCAATTAAGTGTTGAAAATATTGCATGTGAGTGGTGCCTCGAGCATGATTCGCACATGCGACACAAGCCTTTTCAGGGCTCTGCTCTACTCCTGAGCTACCGAGGCATAATTTATCCTCTAAAGATTATTCTTCCTTTAGTAAGATCATAAGGCGTTACTTCTACAGTAACACTATCACCTTGTAATACACGAATTCTATTTTTTCTTAACTTTCCCGCAGCATGAGCGGTTACAATATGATTGTTTTCTAATTGTACCCTAAACATAGCATTTGGTAATAAATCTATTACCTTGCCTTTAAATTCAAGTAAATCTTGCTTTGACAAATTTATTTTCTCCTAATTCTTTTTTCTACTGATTTAGCATGTCCAACTAAACCTTCATAGTTTGCAAGTGTTATAACTGATGGACCAAGGGTTTCAATCCCTTTTTTTGATATGTTTATATATGAAATTCTTTTATTAAATTCATTGACACTAATACCACTTGAGTATCTTGATGAAGAATTTGTTGGTAATACATGATTAGATCCAATATTATAATCAGTCATAGCCATTACAGCATATTTACCTACACAAATAGATCCTGAATTTTTAATTTTATTAACTATATTTTTATAATCTTTTATATTTAGTTCCAAATGCTCAGGTGATATTTTATTCACAACATTAATAATTTTTTTTTTTGAAGTAATATGAATTAAAATACCATTCATTAAAATACTATTTTTAGCAATAGCTGCTCTTGGTAATTCTTTTAATTGTTTAAAAATTTCAATTTTAACTTTTTTAATTATATCTTTAGAATTCGATATTAAAATACACTGTGCATGAGTATCGTGTTCAGCTTGACCAATTAGATCACTAGCAACCCATTCTGGATTTGAAAACTTGTCACAAACAATAGTAACTTCAGAAGGTCCTGCAATCATGCCTTCAATGCCTACGTCACCAAAAACTTCTTTTTTAGCTGCCGTTACATATAAATTTCCTGGTCCTACAATTTTATCAACTTTTTTTATTTTTTTAGTTCCATAAGCAGCACCAGCAATTGCTGATGGTCCTCCAATTGAATAGATTTCTTTAATTTTACATTTTTTAGCCGCGTACAATACTGCTGAGTTTTGTTTCCCTTTTTGACCTGGGTTAATCATTATTATTCTTTTAACTCCAGCAACTAGCGCTGGAATAGCATTCATCAAAACACTAGAAGGGTATGAGACTGTAGAGCCTGGCACATAGATTGCAACAGATTCTAAAGGAGTATACTTATATTCTAATTTATTTTTTAATTTGTCTGTGTAAGAAATATTACTAAGTTTTTTTTTTTGTAATAAATGAAATTTGTAAATTCTATTATATGAAAGATCAATTGCTTTTTTTACCTTCTTATCAAGCAATGAGATAGATTTATTTATTTGTTTAGAAGTCGGTATAATAATATTATTTTTATTAAACTTTTTTTCGTACTTAAGGATAGCTTTATCCCCATTTTTTTTTACATCTTTAATAATTTTAGTAACCGAAATTGAGCTAAGTTGAATTTTATTTTTTCTTTCTAATAGTAACTTATCTAAAGTTAAGTCAAAATTTTTAGATTTGCTGTTTAATGTTTTAATCATTTAATTAATTTAGTTTTGATCTTCTAGGGTTGCTTCAATTATTTCTGTTGATAAACTTATATATGCATTATTAGTAAAGATTAAATTTATCTCATAATTATTATTATTCTTTAAATAATTCATTGTGATTAGTTCAAGTTTTTTATCTGGGTCATCTCTTTTTATATTTTTAGATTTAACACTATCTACAAATTCAAATTTGCAAATACTATTAATTTTTTTTTCTTTATTTTCTACTTCTATATTTAATCTTTTCATATACAGTAAAAAAACCTTACTGTTTTCAAGGTATTTTATATTTGCAAATTTTACTTCTGCTCCTGCACAACAGGCTGCAATCATTCGTAGACCTTCATTATCTGTTGCTATTATTTTTGCTAAATATTTTTTATCCATTAATTAACCCTTTTTATTTTAGCACCAACTTTTTTCAATTTTTTTTCTATATCTTCATAACCCCTATCAAGATGATATATTCTATTAATAACAGACTTTCCTTTAGAAGCTAAAGCTGCGAGGATTAAAGATACTGACGCTCTTAAATCTGTTGCCATTAGTTCTGCTGCTTGAAATTTAATATTTCCTTCTATTATAGCTTTATTACCAGAAGTAAAAATTTTTGCCCCCATACGATTTAACTCTGAGACATGCATAAATCTATTTTCAAATATCTCTTCTTTGATATAAGATTTTTTATTTGCTTTACACAATAAGACCATCATTTGCGCTTGTAGATCAGTAGGAAAACCTGGATATGGTGATGTTTTGATGTTTATATTTTTAATTTTTTTATTTCCTTCAATAATAATCTCTTTTTTTTTTATTATTATTTTAGCTCCAATTTTTTTCAATACTTTAATTTCAGTATTTATAATCTGCGGATCAATGCCTAAAATCTTAAGTTTTCCCTCAGTCAGTGCAGCTGCAATTAAGTATGTTCCTGCTTCAATTCTATCAGGCATAACTTGATAACTTAACGCATTAGGTTTTGCTTTACCTATAATTTTAATAGTTCTTTTTGAAATCCATTTAACTTTACATCCCATTTTATTTAAAAAATTAACCAAGTCTTTTATCTCAGGTTCGATTGCACAATTTGATAAAACTGTTTTTCCTTTTGCTAAACAAGAAGCTATAATTAAATTTTCTGTTGCTCCAACTGAAATTTTGGGGAATCTAATATTTGCTCCAATCAATCCTTTAGGTGCGTTTGCATGAACATAACCTTGAATAATTTTAAATTTTACTCCAAGTTTAGATAATGCTTTTAAATGAATATTTATTGGTCTTGTGCCAATCGCACAACCTCCTGGTAATGATACTTTTGCTTTACCAAATTTTGCGAGTAATGGTCCAAGAACTAAAATTCCAGCTCTCATAGTTTTAACTAAACCATATGATGCAAAAGTTTTTACCTGTTTATTATTTTTAATAGTTGTTATTTTTTTATTTTTTTCAATAATGGAGCCTAATGATTTTAGCAATAATAACATGGTTTCAATATCTTTTACTCTCGGTAAGTTGGCTAAGGATATTTTTTTATTTGACAATAATGTTGCTGCTAAAATTGGTAATGATGCGTTCTTCGAGCCTGATATTTTAATTTGTCCCTTGAGCCTAGTTGCTCCAAAGACTTCTAATTTTTTCATAATAATTATACTTTAGGTAAAGTTACTGTCTTCTGATGCATATACTTACCTTTACGGTCCGCATAAGATGTTTCTGGAGATTGATCTCCTTTTAAAAATAAAAATTGAGCAACTCCCTCATTGGCATATATTTTTGCTGGTAGTGGAGTTGTATTGCTAAATTCTAGCGTAACCGTTCCATTAAACTCACTCTCAATGGGAGTAACATTTACTATAATCCCAGTTCTAGCATATGTACTTTTTCCAACAACTATACACATTATATCTCTTGGTATTTTAAAAACCTCTATAGTTGAGCCTAAAGCAAAAGAGTTTGGTGGAATAATAATAAAATCTGAACTTTTTTTTGTAAAAAAATTGTCAGAAGTAAATTTTTTTGGGTCAACAACTGAGGAATTTACATTATGAAATATTTTAAACTCCTCACCAACCCTTGCATCATATCCAAATGAACTCAAGCCATAAGAAATTTTACCTTCTCTCACTTGTTTGTCTAAAAATGGAAAAATCATATTTTCTTCAAGTGCAAGTTTTTTTATCGACTTGTCAGAAAGTATTGACATTATTTAATATTTTTCTTTAATTTTTTTTGAAAAATTTTTCTTTTTTTAAGATTTTTTTTAAGAGCTAAAACTAATTTATATTTTTTTTTTTGACTATTCATTCTTTATCTGGATTAGTTAAAAAATCTAAAGTTATAGGCTTTGAAGCATCTAAAGTTTTTTCTGCAACTGCTTCTTTTTTGGAGCCTTCTTTAGCTTTACGTTTTGCTTTTTTTTCAGCAAGCTTTTTCTCTCTCTTAGCTTGCTTCTCCATAAGCTTGCTGCCTTTGGTTGATTTATAATCGTAATGAATTCCCATAAAATTTCCTCTGGTAGATATAAATCATTATACGAAAAAAATTAAGGCAATATTTTGAAAAAAATGATTTATTACATAAATATTTCAAAAAATGTGAAATATGCCCCTATAGTTAAATGGTATAACATGTCCATGGTAAGGATAAATTTTAAGTTCGATTCTTGATAGGGGCACCAGATTAATTTTTATAAAATAGTTTTCTAGCTATGATTGTTAATATAACTAATCCCATAAAGCTAAGAATTGGAATATATATTTCTGTTGAATATATTAAATCTTTCAATTTAGGAGCTTCAAGATTTTGCTTAATAATTTTTTCAAGACCACTTCCTATTGATACTACTAAAAATAATTGGGGAGCAATACCCAAAAATGTTGCCCAGAAAAAATTTTTTACTTTCACATTAAAAATACACGGTAATACATTTGATAAAGCAAAAGGAATTCCCCCAATAAAACGATAAACAATAAGATATAAAAATTCAGAATCTTTAAATTTTATTTCCAATTTTTTAAATCTAACCAAAAATTTTCTTTTTATAAAATCTTTAAGAAAATAATTACCAAAAATATATAAAATTGTTGCCCCTATACTCATGCCCAAAAGTACAATGATTAATCCAATCCATTTACCAAAAATAAATCCTGCAACCAAAGCTACAGGGGTGCCAAACCCTGCCATTACTACCCATAAAATTGTTGATATAAGGAATATTGAAGATATCAAAAGTAAATTTGATCTTTTTAAATCAAAAAAATATTCTCTATTATTTTTGATAAATTCATAGCTAGTTATTTCTTCAAAAGTAAATTTTTTAAAAAAAAAGTACAAAAATGATGAAACAACAATTAAGTAAAATAAACCTACGATTATTTTAATTTTTTTTGATTTTTCCATAATTAATAAGGTTATTATAAAATCTTCTATTTGCTATTTATATATATAATTACTATAAAGAGCGAAATTTTAAAAATTTAATTCAATTATATGAAAAGAACTTATCAACCATCAAACATTAAAAGAGCTAGAAAGCATGGCTTCAGATCAAAAATGAAAACTAAAGGTGGAATAAAGCTCCTAGCTAGAAGAAGAGCTAAAGGAAGAAAGTCCTTAACAGTATCAGCCTAAATACAATGAAAAGCAAAATAGTTGCTCTTTCCAAAAATGAAGATTTCAAAAACTTACTTAAGAAGAGAAAAATTTCTAATAAATATTTAACTATTTTTTTTGGTTTTTTAGAAGAAAAAGATAATAAAAAATTAAATATCAGCTTTGTAACCAAAAAAAAACAAATTGGTAATGCTATAAAAAGAAATAAAATTAAGCGAAGATTAAGAAATATTTTAAATGAAGCTGTTAAAAAAATAACAATAAACTTTAATTATTCATATCTTGTGATAGCTAAAACAACTATGTTAAATAATGAATATACGATAATAAAAGATACTTTATTTAAAGATTTTAAAAGGATTAAATAGTGAAAATTATTTCAAGTTTATTAATAGGTATAATCAAATTTTATAAAATGATTATTAGTCCTTACTTAACTCCGTCATGTAGGTACCTTCCAACTTGCTCTGATTATACTATTGATTGTTTGAAAACTTACGGATTAATCAAAGGAACTGTTAAAAGTGTAAAAAGAATTTTATCTTGTCATCCTATAAAATTTTTAGGTGGAGGAGAAGGTTTTGATCCAGCAGTTAAAGAAACAAAGGTTAAAAAATAATGGATAGTAAAAATGTAATAGCTGCCATATCCCTTAGTGCTGCAGTAATTATTTTATATTCTCTTTTCTTTGCGCCTAGCCAGGAAGAAATTAAACAAAAACAAATCACACAAGAAAAATTTAAACAAGAAAAAATCTTACAGAATTCAGATACTCCTAGTTTAGATAAAAATGAAAACCAAGAAAAACTTTCTAGAAAAGAGGCTTTAAATCAAAGTGGTAGAGTTCAATTTGAAAATAACAGTATAGTAGGCTCTATTTCTTTAAAAGGTGCTACGATAGATGATTTAATTTTTAAAGAATATAATATTGATCTTAATAGTAATGAAAAGGTAACTTTATTAAGTCCAAGAAATGTTAATGATGGTTATTTGATTGAAAGTGGTTTTGTTACAACTAATAAAAATATAGATGTTCCAGATGCATCAACTGTCTGGGAAATTTCAGGAAATAAAAGATTAGCCAATAATAGCCCTATAAAATTAACTTGGAGTAATTCTCAGGGTATTACATTTGAGAAACATATTAGCTTAGATGATCAATTTTTATTTACTGTGGTAGAAAAAATAATTAATGAATCAGATAAATCTTATAATTTTTATTCATACGCCCAAATAATAAGAAATAAATTACCAAAAATATCTGGTTTTTATATTCTGCATGAAGGCTTTCTATCAGTGCTTGATGATGAGCTAATTGAAGAAGATTATGATGATATTCAAGAAAAAAAATTTACACAAATAGCACAAGAAGGATTTGTGGGTATTTCTGATAAATATTGGATTACATCAATTATTCCTCAAAAAGGTAAGGAATTTAAAACAACATTCGATTATAAAAACAAGTTCAGAGCTAATTACATATCCACTCAAGGTACAGAAGTTGGACCAAATAGCTCTATAGAGGAAAAAGTTCAAATTATTGCTGCCGCTAAAAGAGTAAATATTATTGATGGTTATGCCGAGAAATTGAAAATTAATAAATTTGATCTAGTTATAGATTGGGGATTTATGTATTTTATTACAAAACCTTTGTTCTTTGCGCTAGACTATTTTTTTAAATTGCTTGGAAACTACGGCCTAGCAATTATTGCAGTGACTGTTTGTATTAGATTAGCATTCTTCCCTCTTGCTAATTTTAGTTTCAAAAGTATGGGCAAAATGAAACTTCTAGCTCCAGAGATGGCAAGATTAAAAGAGCTTCATAAGGAAGATAAAATGAAATTACAACAAGCAATGATGGCACTTTATAAGAAAGAAAAAGTTAATCCTATGTCAGGGTGTTTACCCATACTGGTCCAAATACCTGTTTTCTTCGCATTTTATAAAATTCTTTTTGTGACTTTAGAAATGCGTCATATGCCTTTCTACGGATGGATAAAAGACTTAAGTGACAGAGATCCAACTTCAATATTTAATCTTTTTGGATTAATTCCCTGGGATCCACCTTCATTCTTATTAATAGGAGCTTGGCCTATCATCATGGGTATTACTATGTTTATTCAACAAAAACTTAACCCAACACCACCAGATCCAATACAAGCAAAAATATTTATGTTCTTTCCATTATTTTTAACAGTAATATTAGCTCCATTCGCAGCTGGTCTTGTAATCTATTGGAGCTTCAATAATATCTTTACTATGATCCAGCAATATATTGTTCAAAGAAAAATGACTGTTAAAACCACTTAAATGTCATCATTGAAAGAAGAAGATTTAATTAATATTTTACCTAAAGATGGCCCAACTGTTGAAGAAACTACCAAATATTTAGAAAAATATACTGAAGATTTTATTATAATTAAAATGGGAGGATCGGTTCTCTCTAGTAAAAATCTATTTAATAGCCTGATACAAGATATTGTTATTTTAAAAAAATTAGGTTTATTCATTTTTTTAATTCATGGTGGTGGTTCAAAAATTTCAAAAAAATTAGATGATTTAAATATTAAAAGTAATTTTATAAATGGTTTAAGAATTACAGATAAAAATATCATAAGCATCGTAGAGGATACATTGGTTAATTTCAACAAAGAGATTGTTAAAGCTTTAAAAAATCAATCTTGTGCTGCTACAGAAGTTACATCTAAAGAAAATAATGTAATTATTGTCAAACCTGAAAATGATATATTGGGCTATGTTGGAAAACCTACAAATATTAAAGCTGATATTTTAAACAAAATTGTAAATGCTAACAAAATACCAGTTATAGCATCTTTGGGTTTAGATGAAAATGATCAAACCTTTAATATAAACGCTGACTCTGTTGCCGCTGCAATTGCTAAAAAACTTAAAGCTAGAAGACTATTAATTCTTAGCGATGTTGAGGGTGTATTAGATAAAGACAAAAAACTAATTTCTGAAATCAACTCCATGAAAGCTAAACAATTGGTTAATGATGGCGTCATATCAGGAGGAATGATACCTAAAATTAATAACTGTTTAGACGTTGCAAAAAATGGTGTTAAAGCAGTATGTATTATTGATGGAAGAAAAAATCATTCTATACTTTTTGAATTACTTTCTGACAAAGGTTCTGGAACTTTAATAAGAGAATGAAAAAATTATTAGATATAAAATACTGGATTTTTGATCTTGATAATACATTATACTCAGGACAAACTAGGGTATTTTCTGAAGTAGATAAAAAAATGAGTGCATTCATATCAAAAAAAATGAATATAGATTTGTTTAAAGCTAAAGAAATCCAAAAAAAATATTTCTATGAATATGGTACAACACTCTCTGGATTAATGAAAAAAGATGATATTGACCCGAATGAATTTCTAGAATTTGTACATGATATAGATATTAGTTGGTTACCTAAAGATCTAAAGTTAAGAGAAGAATTAATAAAAATTAATGAAAAGAAATATATATTTACTAATGGGTCTCTTGCACACGTAGAGAATGTTACTAAACAATTAGGAATTGATGGATTGTTTGACGGAGTTTTTGATATAGTAGATGCTGAGTTTGTTCCAAAACCTCAGGCTGATCCTTATAGAAAAATAATAAAAAAATTTGATATAGAACCAACAAAATCTATATTAATTGAGGATATTGCTCATAATTTAGAACAAGCTAAAAATCTAGGAATGAAAACATGTTGGCTTGAAAATGATGAAGCTTTTGCAAAAAAAGATGCAGATAAACCATATATTGATTACAAGATTAAGAACTTGCCTTCTTTTCTTCAAGAAATTAATATATTAAAAGCAGCATGAACTAACCTAATAATAATAAGATATGACAGAATCTGAAAAAATAATTAATGATGCTTGGGAAAATAAAGATAAAATAAATACGAACTCTGATAAAAACCTAAAAAATACAATTAACCAAATTATTGAAGACTTAGACACAGGAACAGCAAGAGTAGCTGAAAAAATTAATGGTGAATGGATTACCCATCAGCATATTAAAAAAGCTATTATGTTAAGCTTTAGACTTCATGGTATGGAAACATTAACTGGCCCTTATAGCGCTTGGCATGACAAAGCTCATTTACTAAAAGGAAAGACTGCTGGCTGGAAGAAAGAGGATTTTGAAAAAGCTGGCTTTAGAATGGTTCCTAACTCCCCAGTTAGAAAAGGATCTTTCGTTGGAAAAAATGCCGTCCTAATGCCATGTTATGTAAATATTGGAGCTTATATTGATGAAGGTACCATGATGGATACTTTTAGTCGTGCAGGCAGCTGTTGCCAAATTGGAAAAAATTGTCATATATCTGCTGGCTCAGGAATTGGTGGTGTTTTGGAACCTGCTCAAGCACTACCAACAATTATTGAAGACAATGTATTTGTTGGAGCAATGTCTGAAGTTGTAGAAGGAGTAATAGTTGGAGAAGGTTCTGTATTAAGTATGGGAATGTATATTGGTCAATCAACTAAGATTGTTAATAGAAAAACAGGCGAAATTATTTATGGAAAAATACCGCCTTATTCAGTTGTTGTACCTGGATCTCTACCAGATAAAAATAATCCATCAGCACCATCTTTATATTGTGCAGTAATTATTAAACAAGTTGATGAAAAAACTAGATCAAAAACTTCTGTTAATGATCTATTGAGAGACTAAAATGCCATCTTACAATGAAATTACACTAGCAAAAGAGCTAATAAAATTTCCAAGCATTACACCTATTGATGCTGGCATAATGAAGTTCTTAGAAAAAAAACTAACTGCTATTGGGTTTAAATGTAAAATATTAGAGTTTAAAGATAAAAAATCTAAACCAGTTAAAAACTTATATGCAAGGCTTGGTAAATCTCAACCAAACTTTATGTTTGCAGGTCACTTAGATGTAGTACCTCCTGGAGATCTAAAGGATTGGACTGTTAAGCCTTTTAGTCCAGCAATTAAAAAGAATCATCTTATTGGAAGAGGCGCAAATGATATGAAAAGTGCAATTGCAAGCTGGGTTGTTGCGGTAAATAATTTTGTATCAAATAATAAAAAAATTAAAGGCTCCATTAGTTTACTTATTACTGGAGATGAAGAAGGTATAGCAATCAATGGAACAAAAAAAGTAGTAGATTATTTAAAAAAGAAAAAAGAAAAAATAGATTTTTGTTTAGTAGGAGAGCCAACAAATCCCAATAAGCTTGGTGAAATGATTAAAATTGGAAGAAGAGGAAGTATCACTGGAAAATTAACAGTGATTGGAGTTCAAGGACATGTAGCTTACCCGGATAGAGCAAATAACCCCTCTAATACAATAGTTAGAATTTTAAAAGAATTAAAAGAAATTAAATTTGATAAAGGTACAAAAGATTTTCAACCTACTAATTTAGAGGTAACGAAAATCAATATAAATAATACTGCTGATAATATTATTCCTGGCATTGCTAAAGCCACATTTAACATTAGGTTTAATAATAAGCACTCCTCATCTAGTTTAAAAAGCAAATTAAATGGAATTTTTAAAAAAATGTCTAAAAAAAATAAATCTAATTTTAAAATAGAATATCATGTATCAGGGGAAGCTTTTTTAACTAAACCAAATGAAACAACTTACATGATTCAAAATATTATAAAAAAAATTACTAAAATTAATCCTAAACTATCTACAACTGGTGGAACATCTGATGCAAGATTCATTAGAAAAATTGCACCTTGTCTAGAGTTTGGTTTGGTAGGCAAAACAATGCATAAAGTAGATGAAGCAGTATCCATTTCAGATTTAAAAAAATTAACGAAAATATATTTTGAAATTCTTAAAAATTACTTTTAATGATTTGCATTAAAGTAGATATTCCAAAAGAACTAAGTGATATTAATGATGAATTAAAAGCCATTTATCAAGAATATCAATCTTAAATGAAAACTGCTTTAATAACTTCTGATACTTACCAGAATCATGATACTGGAGAAGGACATCCAGAAAAAGTAGACAGAGTTACAGCTGTAATAGATAATTTTAAAAAACTAGATAATAAAAACCTTATTTGGAAAAAACCAGTAAAATTTAATAAATCACTTTTAGAAACTACTCATAATTCTGATTATATAAATTTTGTAGAAAAATCTTTTCCAAAACAAGGTTTGTCTTTTTTAGATGGAGATACAATTATCTCACCAGGGAGTAAAGAAGCTACATCAGATGCTGTTGGCTCAATTATTGCAGCTATTGATGGTGTTCAAAATAAAGAATTTAAAAATGCTTTTTGTGCAGTCAGACCACCCGGACACCATGCGGAAAAAAATAAAGCTATGGGTTTTTGTATCTATAACAACATAGCTGTAGGAGCTCATTATTTAATAGAGAAATACAAATTTAACA
>CACGJS010000006.1 GCA_902573385.1 uncultured Pelagibacteraceae bacterium
GAGGAAAGTCAGTAGCAAAAATTTCAAATATAAGAGATAATTATTTACTAGATTTACTTTTAATGAGAAAAAAATACGAAAAAAAATTAAGGTAAAAAATGATCAAACATAAAGGTGGATGTATTTGTGGCGAAGTTAAATTTACTGTTAATCTAGATGAAAAACCTAGAGTTTTTAATTGTCATTGTATTCATTGTAGAAAAAAAGTTGGTGGAATGATTACTATAATTGATTTGAGGGAAGGCGCCATTGACATTGATAAAAGCAAATTAGGAATTTATGAACATACAGGTGGTAGTGGAAAAATAATTAAAAAGCATTACTGTAAAAAATGCACAGCACCAGTCTTAACTTATGTTGCTAAATGGGATAAATTCTATTTATATGCTGGAATGTTAGATGACATCAGCATACTCAAAACTGCTAATAATATATGGTATGAAGACTCACACTTTCCATTCATGGAAATTAATGAAAGTAAAATCAAAGTATAGATTGTTTTAAAATTAATGTGGCAACTTGTTACACTTAGCAAAGTTGATTAATTTTTTTTACCGATTATATAATTTAAAATAATCTCTTATTACAGATTATTAATTTATTAACCAATATGTGCAGAAAGTTAAATTAAGCATGACAAATATAATAAGAAAAATAGCTATTTTATTTACAACTTTTTTTTCAATAACTTTTTTAACCTCTAATTCTTTTGCTGCTGATGCAACTGTAGAAATGTTAAATAAACAAGGAAAAGAAAGTATGGTTTTTTCAAAAAAAATTGTGAGAATAAATGTTGGAGAAAAAGTTTTTTGGAAAGCAACTACTAAAGGCCACAACGTAGAGTTTATAAAAGGTGGAGTTCCTGAAGGAGTAGAAAAATTTAAATCTAAGTTTAATAAAGATGTAGAATTTAAATTTGATATTCCTGGAATTTATGCTTATTGGTGTACACCACATAAGAGCATGGGTATGATTGGTTTTGTAGTTGTAGGTGAAAATAAATCAAACTTAGATGCAATAAAATCAATTAGATTTTCAGGTAAATCTAAAAAGATTGCTCCAGATTTAATTAATTCATTGTAAGATAATTTTTCTGAATGGCCGCTCTTAGAAATTTAATCATTTCGTTCTGTGTGGCCATCAACAGATATTACTTGTCCAGATACTTTACTCGAATCATCTGAAATTAGAAAAGAGCACATCTTTCCAATATCTTCTTCCAAGATCCATTTCTTCATTGAACTCATTGAAACAAAATCTTTTTCAATAATTTTTTTTGAGATTTTAGTAAATTTTGCTTTATCACTTATAACTCTTTTCATCCTATCTCCCATAATTGTACCAGGGCAGACTGCGTTAACTCGTATATTAAATTTTCCAAGTTCCATTGCTAAAGTTTTTGTAACTCCAATGATTGCCCATTTACTTGCTGCATATGGAGAGCGCAATGGGAAACCAAATATTCCTGCTGTTGATGAGATATTAACTATTGAACCATTTTTAGATTTTTTAAGTAGAGGAATAACTTTTTTTGTAAAATAAAAGTGACTATTAACATCTACATGTAAAGTATTTTCCCACTCTTTCGATTTTAACTTTTCAAGTGATCCTGTAGGACCAGCTATTCCAACATTATTAATTAAAGCATCAATTTTTTTTGTTTTCTTTTTAATTTTCTCAAAAAAATTAGAGACCTGATATTCATTAGAAGCATCGCAAAGATAAGCGAATAATCTTTTATTTTTTAATGGGTGCTTTTTAAATTTAGTAAGAGATTTACTATTTATATCACAAAGATAAACATAGGCTCCTCTAGCAAGACACACTTTTGCTGTTGCCAAACCAATTCCTGATGCTCCTGCTGAAATTATTATTTTTTTATTCTTTAAAGATTGGTTAGCCATTAACTATGACTTTGTTAAAGATGATTGAAGCTCTTTATTAGTTATATATCCTTTAATATTTCCACTCTTATCAACTACTTCACAGTTAGCATTTGTACATACTATTTGAGGTAAAAATTCTTCAATAAATTGATCTTCATAAACTTTAATTAAATTTGATTTATCAATACCATTTACTTCATTTGCTTTTTTCATAATGATTTTTGCTTTTATAACTTTTGCTCTATTAACATCTTTAACAAAAGCTTTTACATAATCATCAGCTGGTTTCATGATAATATCAACTGGAGTTCCAACCTGTACTAATTTTCCAGCATTTAATATTCCAATATGATCTCCAAGTCTTAAAGACTCATCTAAATCATGAGTAATAAATACGATTGTTTTTTTTAATTCTGATTGAAGATCAATTAATTGTTTTTGCATATCACTTCTAATTAAAGGATCTAAAGCACTAAATGCTTCATCCATTAACATGATGTCAGAATTTGTAGCTAAGGCTCTTGCTAAACCCACACGCTGTTGCATTCCACCAGATAGTTGATTTGGAAATTGATTTTCAAAACCATTAAGACCAACAGCTTCAATCTTTTCCATAGCAATTTTATCTCTTTCACTTTCTGATTTACCTTGCATCTCCAAACCATAACCTACATTCTGCATAACTGTTTTATGAGGAAACAAACCAAATCTTTGAAAAACCATACTCATTTTATGTCTCCTAAAATTTATTAATTGTTCCGGATTAAAGCTCATCACGTTATCACCATCTATAAGGATATCTCCTTCAGTTGGGTCAATTAGTCTATTTAAATGTCTAATTAGAGTAGATTTTCCAGAACCAGACAAACCCATACAAACAAATGTTTCACCCTCTTCAATTTTTAAAGAAACATTATCTAAACCGACAGTGTGACCTGTTTGTTCTAGAACTTCATCTTTAGTTGCTCCATCTCTGACCATTTGCATTACAGAACCTGGCTTATTACCAAAAATTTTATAAATGTTATTTATTTCTATTTTAGACATTATTTTTTTTCTTTTTTTGCAGGGGCGCTTCTTTCTTGAAGTGTTTCTCCATAAGATTGAGTTATTCTATCTAATACAATTGCCAATAATACAATTGCAATTCCTGCTTCAGCAGCTCTACCTACATTTAATTGTTGAAGACCTAAAAGAACTTCATCTCCAAGACCTCTTGTTCCAATCATTGATGCTATTACCACCATTGATAAAGCCATCATTGTACATTGGTTGATTCCTTGCATGATATTAGGAAGTGCTAAAGGAATTTGAACTCCCCATAATTTTTGTTTTTTACTTGCTCCAAAAGCATCAGCAGCTTCAATAACTTCAGTGTCAACTAACCTGATACCTAGATCAGTCAATCTAACTAAGGGTGGTACAGCATAAATAAAAGTGGCAATAATGGCCGGCACTGCTCCTAAACCAAAAAGCATTATACCAGGAATCAGATATACAAATGCAGGGATAGTTTGCATTAAATCTAGTATCGGAAGAATTTTATTTCTTATTCTTTCTGCCCTGGACATCAAAATTCCAATTGGAAGACCAAAAATCAGACATAAAAAAATACTAATTACCATTATAGCAGTTGTTTCAATTGCTTTTTGCCAAAATATTGGATGTAAAAAACCAATAAAGAAAGTACAAACCCCAACAAAAACAGTTGTGCCTATTTTTCTTCCACTAGCAAAATAAGCTATTACAACAACACCTAAAACTACAGCGGGCCAAGGAGCCTGAATTAAAAAATTTTTTAACGAAATTAATAAAAAAAGTAAAAAATTATTTATAGCTTCAAAAATATAACCATAGTTTTCATTAAGATTTTTAAAACCAATATTAATCCACTTCATCAAAGGAAGGTCTAACCATTTTGGCCATTTTTGAAGCCAAGAGAAGTCATTAAGTAGTTCACCAACGTTATCAGGTTTTCTTTTAGATGAGCTATAACTAATTATCAATAACCAGATAAAAGTTATTAAAAGACCAATGTTAAAAAATAGTTTTTTATCTTTTTTTATATTCATCTAATTATAATTGAAATTTTTAAAGAAAGAGCCCCGAAGGGCTCTTTCGAAATATTTGTTTAATTTATTGGATTATAAAGCAGCGCTAACTTTTTTAGCGACATCTGCAGGCACCCAACTTTTCCACATGCTTTCAGTTTTTAAAAACTCTTTAGCAGTTAATTCCATATCACCATCTGACTCATCTTCGTAGAAGGCTAACATTTTATTAACTGTAGCAGTAGGAACTGTATATTTTTCTAAAAATGCTGTTTCTTTTGGATGAGCTTTTGCCCAATCAGTTAAAACAGATTTTGTTAGAGCCATATCTCTATATTCACACGCACAGCTTTTTTTGTATGCATCTGGTCCATTTGCTTTAATATCTTCAACAACAACAGACATTTTATTCCAACAGTCTGAATCAAACTTAGGTTCAGTAAGTCTAACAAGATCAACTTTTCCCATTAAGCCTGTAGGTGCCCAGTAGTATGTAAAAATAGGTTTTTTCTTAGCGAAAGCGCCGGCTATTGCAGCATCTAAAGCTCCACCCGAACCTGGATCAAAATTTGTATAGAATTTGTCTAAACCATACTCTTTTTGTTTTACTAAGTTCACAGTGTAACAAGTCCAACCTGAAATACAGCTAGTCATTCTACCTTTTGAAGGATCTTCAGGATCTTTAAATAGTGCAGCTATTTTTGGATCTTTCATATCTTCAACAGATTTTAAATTGTACTTATCAGCAGTAGTTTTATCCACGTAGAAAGCTTGTTGAGAGTCTGGTGTGTTCACACCAATATTTTTGATAGTACCAGCTTTTTCATGTGGCTCGTAGTTAGCAATAATATTGTCGTACCAAACTTCAGTAATTACATCTAATTGACCATCATAATGTGCAGCCATAATTGGTGTAGTACTTCCTTTTGTTACTTCAACTTGGCAACCATATCCTTTTTCAAGAATAAAAGTTGATATAGCAGTGTGAATATTAGCACTACTCCAGTCGAAATCTCCCAATCTTGCTTTACAAGCTGCATTTGCACTAGTTCCTACTAATGACAATGTAGATATAAAGAAAGCCGAAAGTATTAATCTTTTTAAAAACTTCATATGATCTCCCTTAAGTTAAGTTTTAATCCCGATAGTTAATAATGTATGAGTTAAAAATACAAGTTACTTTTTCATTAATACAACTATAAAGTGCATTGAAAAGACAATAAAACTAAATAAATATTAGAAATGTTAACTATTAAAAAAGTAGAAAAAGATAAATTAAATCTTAATATTGAATGGAGCGATGGAGAAAAAAGTAATTTTAATTATTTTTGGTTAAGAGATAATTGTCCTACAGCCCACGATAAGGACTCCAATCATAGAATGTACAATATTCTTGAAGCATCAAAAGATTTAACAGCTAAAGAATCCATAATAAATGAAGAAGGTAAATTGGTAGTGAAATGGAGTGAAGGGAATCATACAAGTTATTATGATCCAAAATGGCTTAGAGAAAATTGTTATACATTAAAAAATAAACAAAAATTTATTTCACCTTATGAGCTTTGGGATAGTTCTCTACAAAGTAATTTAAAATCAATTGAAATTGAACATGATGAGATTGTTAATTCAGAAGAGGGATTAATTAATTGGTTAGAATTATTGCATCATAAAGGAATAGCAATAGTAAAAAATGCTCCAATCGAAAAAAATTCAGGTTTTAAAGTTTTAAATAGAATTAGTCATACAAGAGAGACTTTTTTTAAAACTCCATTCGAAGTAATTAATATTCCAAAACCAAATAATTCCGCATATACAGCTCATGCTTTGAGAAATCACATGGATTTACCTTGGTTTGAAAATCCACCAGGATATCAATTTTTACATTGTTTGGTAAATTCTGCAAAAGGAGGAAACTCTTCAGCAGTAGATGCCTTTGCAGTTGCAAATTATTTAAGAAAAAATGAAAAAGATGTTTTTGATACTTTGGTTGATACTCCATTAAAGTTTAGAGACAAAGATTATACTCAAGAAGCTATTAGAAGCTTTTATGGACCTGCGATTTCATTAACAAAGGATGGTGATTTTAATGACATTAGATATAGTATTGCAACATTAGACGCACTGGATTGTCATCCTGATAAGATGGATGCTATTTATAAAGCTCACCATCGATTTGGTAATCTTTTACACGACGAAAAATATCAAATTGAATTTAGATTAGAACCAGGTGATATATTTTCATTTAATAATAGAAGACTTTTACATGGTAGGACGGAATTTGATCCGAATTCAGGCCATAGACATTTACAGGGTTATTATATTGATAGAGATGAAATTATTGGAAGACTAAATTATTTGAAAAAATAATTTTATAGATTCTCAAATATTAAATTATTGTTTTTATTATATTTATTAAATTCAGATTTTGATTTTATTGTGTAATAATACTTTTTAATTTTTAAATTTTGAATACTTCTACTTTTTAAATAAGATTTATCTAATATTAAATAATTGATATTTTTATTATTTAATTTTTGAGTTATTTTTTTAATACTAGTTGGTGGCGAAAAAGACAATCCTATTTTTGTATTTTTTTTAATCTTTTGTAAATTGTAAATATTTTCATGCTTAAAGGAAATAAAGACACTTTTTGTAAACTTTGCTGTTTCCTTTAAAAGTTTTTTTAGAAGAGATTTTGAAAATTTTGGTTTAATTTCAATGAATAGTGGATACTTGTTTTTTGAGGAATTTAATAAGTCTTTTAGTAATGGAATTGGCTTATTAAATTTAGAGCTAATTTCATTAATCTTTGAATAATTAAGATTTTTTATACTTAGATTTTTTTTAAAAATTCTTTTTAAAGTAAAATCATGGAAACAAACAAATTCACTATCTTTAGTTGCATGGATGTCTGTTTCAATCCCATACCCTTTTTTAAAAGATTCTTTAAAAGATTTTAAAAGATTTTCTTTAAATCTTTTATTTACAATTCCTCTATGGATTAAATGCATATTAATTATTTAGTTTAGTAAATGTACAAATTTTATTTCCATCAAGGTCTCTAATATAACAATAATAATCACTTGATCTTACTCCTGGAGATCCTTCATCTTTTCCACCAATTTTAATTCCAAGATTATAAAACTTATCAACAATTTCTTTTGACTCTACTATAAATGAAATCTGTGTACCGTTTCCATAAGTTGCCATTAATTTGTTAGCTGGCTTTGTTATATAAAATTCTATATCTTTAGATTTTTGTTTTGACGAATATCCTGCATATTTTTCATTGGTTACAGTTCTTTTTAAATCTATCACTTCAAGTAAAATATCATAAAATTTAATAGCTTTATCCAGATCATTAGTTCCGACCATTACAAATCCAATCATAGATTATTTCCAACCTGTGACTGTCTTTACTTCAAGGTATTCTTCAAGACCCCACACTCCACCTTCACGTCCATTTCCTGATTGTCTAAAACCACCAAAAGGTGTTCCTGGATCTGCGGCATTACCGTTAATATAAACACATCCTGATTTAAGTTTTTTTGCAACTCTATGAGCTTTTTCTTTATCTTCAGTTTGTAAATAATTTCCTAAACCATATTCAGTATTATTAGTAATTTTTATTGCTTCTTCTTCTGTCTCAAAAGGAATAATTGATAGAACAGGACCAAAAATTTCTTTTTTTGCTATTTCCATATTGTTTGTAACATTTGTAAAAATAGTTGGTTTAATAAAATAACCTTTATTAAGATTTTTTGGTAGATCTGGTCCACCTGCTGCTAGAGTAGCGCCTTCTTCTATGCCATTTTTAATTAGATTAATAATTTTATCATATTGTGTTTTTGAAACCACAGGTCCAATATGATCTCCTTTTTTTGAAGCTATATCTACTTTTATCAGATTTGCTTCCTCAACTGCTTCTTTAATAGCTCTTTGATAAATAGATTTTTCAACCAACATTCTTGTTGGTGCATCACATGACTGTCCAGAATTACTCATAACATTTCTAATTCCATCTCTAATAGCATTAGGATATGAGTCTGCAAAAACAATATTTCCACCTTTGCCTCCTAATTCCAAACAAACCCTTTTAATTGTTTCAGCTGCATTTTTAGAGATTAATTTTCCAGCTCTTGTTGATCCAGTAAAAGAAACCATATCAATATCAGGATGACCGGATATATGTGTCCCAACTCCAGCTCCATCACCATTAATTAAATTAAAAACACCTTTTGGAAAACCAACTTCATCAATCATTTCAGCAAATAACATTCCCGAAATAGGAGCAATTTCTGAGGGTTTTAAAATCATTGTACATCCTGTTGCTAATGAAGGAATAACTTTTAAAGCGATTTGATTAATAGGCCAGTTCCAAGGTGTAATTAATCCACAAACTCCAATTGGTTCATAATAAATATGGTTATTTGATTTTTTATCAAAATGTTCATCAAATTTAAAATCTTTAAGTCTTAAAATGAAATCTTCTAAATGTGATTGACCTGATGCAGTTTGTGCATCACTTGCCCAATCCATAGGCGCACCCATTTCTAATGAAATAGCCTCAGCCATTTCTCTAAATCTTTTTTTATAAATAGAAAGTAATTTTTCTAGATAGCGTAATCGATCTTCTTTGGTAGTTTCTTTCCATGTTTCAAAGGCATCTTTAGCAGATTTTACTGCAGTATTCGTATCTTCTTTAGAACCTAAAGAAATAACTGCACATGGATCTTCATTAGATGGGTTGATGACTTTAAAATCATTTGGTTTGTTTGGTTTAACCCATTGACCATTAATATAAAATTTTCTCTTATCTAACATCAAAGTATTTTATCATAATAATTATATTTCATACCCTTTTTCTTCTGGTTCGTTATCAACCAATTCTTCTGGAAATCCATTTGCTCTAAAATCTATTTTATTTACATCTTCCATCCTTTTAACAATCATAGAAGACCAAGCTCTCGAACCGTATTTTTTTTGACCATCTTTAAATATTTTAAAAATTAAAGGCGAAATTTCTAAAGTTGTATTTAATTTTTTTGCTAAATTATCAAATAGACCTATATCTTTAAGAACAAGATCCATAGTAAAGTTAATATTATATGAACCATTTAAAATTACTTGACTTTCAGTTTCATGAACAAACGAATTTCCAGAAGAAACAGCTATACCTTTGTAGGTTTTTGTTAAATCTAAATTAAATTTTTTAGCAACTGTCCAAGCTTCACCAAGAGCAGCCAAATGAACAGAAGCTAAATAATTAGTAATTACTTTTAATGTTGAAGCAGTTCCTAATTCACCGGTATGTAATATTTTTCTCCCCATAACTGTTAAAGCAGGTAATATTTTTTTAAAAGTATTTATTTCTCCGCCAACAAAAATTGCAATATTTCCCGTTGCCGCTCTATGACAACCACCACTTACTGGACCATCTAAAGGAATAGCCCCTTTGGCAATTATCTTTTTACCTATTCTTTTGACTTCAGCCTCATCTGTTGTACTCATTTCTAGCCAAATCTTATTTTTTGAAAGTCCTTTTAGTATTCCATTTTCTCCTTCCATAACCTCAGCACAAATTTGAGGTGAAGGTAGACAGGTAATTATTAAATCAACTTGTTCAGCTAATTCTTTTGCAGAATTTGCAACTTTAGCTCCTAAATCTTTAAAAGATTTTGTTAAATTTTTGTCTAAATCTCTAACTGTTAAATCAAACTTATTTCGTAACAAACTCCCAGCAAGTTTTCCACCAACATTACCTAAACCAACAAAACCTATTTTCATTTTTTAACCTCTTCTTTTTTATTTTTTGTAAATACTATCAAAATTACTCCAATTATTATTATTGTACCTCCTATGAATAATTCTTGTGTTGGTTTTTCTCCTAAAAGAAATATTGCTGCCAATAAACCTGTTGGTGGAATACCCATCGTAACTATAGGAAGAACTTTATAAAGTGGATTGTTTTTTAAAACATAATAGAAGCAACCGTAGGTAATTGGTTGCATTATAAATCCAATGTAAATTGCAATTATCCAATGATCAAATTTTGCATTCATTAAGTAACCAATTGTATTTCCATCAATTATTGCTGATAAAAATATTAAAATTGGTCCAGAACATAAAGCTAGCCAAGCAACTAATGCAACAGGATTTATTTGTTTACTAAGTGGTTTAACAATAACTTGACCGAGAGCCCATGTTGCAGATCCTAAAATAGTAAGAGCGATACCAAAAAATTTTCCATCCAGATTAGGTGATCCAACTAAAACATAAACACCAATAAAAGCTAAACTAATTCCAAATAAAGCTCTTACAGTTGGTTTTTCTTTAAGCATAAAATAAGCAAAGACTACTCCAAATGGAACTTCTGTTTGAACCAATAAGACAGCAGCTGATGCATCAATTAAATTTAAACCAGAATAGGTAATACTGTATTGCAAAGTATTTGCAATAAATGAAGCAATAAATATTTTTTTTAAATACCCTATTGGTATAGGAAACCACCAAATTAAAATTGATGCTGCAAAACAAAATCTTATACCCATTAAAAGAATAGGTGGAAAAGAGTCAAAAGCTGGTTTTGCAACAACAAAACCAAACCCCAAAAATATAGGAACTAAGAATGCAATCAGAGTGTCTTTTAAATTCATATAGTTATTTTTAATATTAATGATTATTAAATAATTATGATATATTCACTTTTTAAAATATGAATTCAACAAAAATAGAACCTAAGTATATAATCAAATCAAATCCTAGAGTTGGACTTATTGCTCTTGCAAGTGATTTTATGATTGAGAAGGACTTTATAAATGTGATCAAGGACCGTAATATTGATTTCTTTGTAAATCGAATAGAATGCTACAATCCTTTAACCAAAGAAAATCTGATTAAAATGTCAAATAAAGTAACTGATGTTGCAAAAGATATTTTGCCAGATCAAGATTTAGATTGCGTTGTTTATGGATGTACATCTGGAACTATTGCAGCTGGTCATAATTCAATTGAACAAAAAGTAAAAGCTGCAAAACCAATGGCTGACGTTACAACACCAAGTACAGCTGCAATTAAAGCTTTAAAAAAACTAAATATTAAAAAAATTTATATATTTACACCTTATAGTAAAAAATTAAATGATGAGGTTTTAGATTATTTTAAAAGCGAAGGTTTTGAAATTACATCAAATTCTTATTTTGATATCGAAGCTGATTACGATATTGGAAAAGTTGATCAAAATCATCTGTATGATGTTTTATCTAAAATTGATTTAAAAGGAGCTGAAGCTTTATTTGTATCTTGTACAGCTTTACCAGTATTGCCAATAATTGATAAATTGGAAAAAAAACTAAATACTATTGTTTTATCAAGTAATCAGGCGTTGATTTGGGATACCCTTGTCAAAATAAATAAAAATAATTCTATAGAAGGTTTTGGAAAGTTATTTAATTCAAATTAATTATGTTATTTACTAAAGAAGAATATAAAAAAAGATTAAAAAAAGTACAAAGTTCAATGCAAAAAAAAGGGATTGAGCTACTTATCTCTCAAGATACTTCTAACATGAATTATTTAACAGGATATGATGCTTGGTCATTTTATTATGCGCAGTGTGTTATAGTACATGTTAATGCTGATGAGCCAATTTGTTTTGTAAGAGCTCAAGATGCAGGAGGCGCTTATATAAAAACTTATTTAAAGAATGAAAATATTATTGTTTATGAAGAAAAGTACATTCATACGTGGCCGTTACATCCCTATGATCGTTTAGTCGAATTAATTAAAGAAAAAAAATGGGATAAATTAAGTATTGGTCTTGAGATGGATAGTCATTATTTTACTGCATTTTGTTATGAAAAAATTAAACAAGGTTTGCCTAATGCTAAACTTAAAGACAGTGAGCGTTTAGTAAATTGGGTAAGAGTAATTAAATCAGAAGCAGAGATAAATTTAATGAAATCGGCAGCTCTAATTTCTGAAAAGGGAATGAAAAAAGCATTTGAGTCTATCAACCCTGGAGTTAGACAATGTGATGCTGTAGCAGATATTCAAAAAACATTATTTAGTGGAACATCAGAGTATGGAGGAGATTATGCAAGCATAGCAACATTGTTGCCAACTGGTAAAGGAACATCCGCATCTCATTTAACTCATACACAAGATAAATTTGTTACAGGTGAGGCTACTATAATTGAACTTGCAGGTGTTCATAAAAGATATCATGTTCCTATGGCAAGAACAGTTTTATTAGGTAAGGCAGAACAAAAAAAAACAGATGCTATGAAAGCAACGATAGAAGCCTTAGAAGCTGGAATATCTGCAACAAAACCTGGAAACACAGCTGATGATGTAGCACAAAAGTTTTGGAAAGTTTTGGATAAATATAAAATTAAAAAAGAATCTAGAACTGGATACTCAATAGGAATTGGTTATCCTCCAGATTGGGGAGAACACACTCTTAATATATCAAAAGGAGACAAAACTATTCTTTATCCAAATGTTACATTTCATATGATTGCAGTTATGCAATTTGGTGATTGGGGGGTAGAAGCCTCAGAATCAGTAAGAGTTACTGAAAATGGAAGTGAACTATTTTGTAACATGTCAAAAGATATATATGTCAAATAATTTAGAAATAGTTGATAATTTTCTAGAAACAAAAGATTTTCTAGAAATAAAAAATTTTATTATGTCTCCTAGATGTCAGTGGAGATATGTAAGTTTTATAGCTCATAAAGATGGTAGAGATAAAGATAAAGATGGTTATTTTGTACATAGTTTTAAGGATTGTCATCCAGAAACTTTTATAGATAGATTTCCAGAGAGTCCAAATTATCGATTAATGTCAAAATTAATGAATAAAATAAAAGAAAAAGTAAAATATCAAAATATTTTGAGAATTAGATCTTCTCTATATCCGAGAAGAGAAACTCAAAAACCAGATCCTTTTCACGTAGATTATGATTTTTCTCATAAAGTTTGTATATTTTATTTAAACACAAATAATGGATATACGATGTTTGAAAATGGAGAAAAAGTTCATTCAGTTGAAAATCAATTAGTCATTTTTGATGGAAATAAGAAACATTGTAGTGTTGTTCAAACAGACAAATCTGCAAGGTATATAATAAATATAAACATTCTATAATAAAATCCTTGAAAAAAATGATAACAAATGTTTTAAATTCCAGATGTCAAAAAACAAACAATTTGTAAGATTTGATAATGTAGATAAAAGCTACGATGGAAAAATCTTAGTAGTTAAAGGATTAGACTTAGATATTGAAGAAGGTGAGTTTGTAACAATGTTAGGACCTTCAGGTTCTGGTAAGACAACTTGCTTGATGATGTTAGCAGGCTTTGAAACACCTACTCATGGAGAAATTTACTTAGATAATAAAGTTATCTCAAATATTCCTCCGCACAAAAGAGGAATTGGTATGGTTTTTCAAAATTATGCATTATTTCCACACATGACAGTATATGAAAATTTAGCTTTTCCATTGAGAGTTAGAAAAATTCCAAAAGACGAAGCAGATAAGAAAGTTGATAAAGCCTTATCAATGGTTTCTCTACAAGGTTTTGAAGCAAGAATGCCAATGCAATTATCTGGAGGCCAACAGCAAAGGGTTGCAGTAGCAAGATCACTTGTGTTTGATCCAAAACTTGTATTGATGGATGAACCTTTAGGTGCCCTAGACAAAAATTTAAGAGAGAGTATGCAATACGAAATTAAACATATACATGAAAGCATTGGTGTAACAGTTGTCTATGTAACACATGATCAAACGGAAGCTTTGACAATGTCAAACAGAATTGCTGTATTTAATGATGGAAAAGTTCAACAACTTTCAAGTCCAGACGAACTATATGAAAGACCAGTTAATTCGTTTGTGGCAGAGTTTATTGGAGAAAACAATACATTTGTTGGAACAGTAACTGATGTTTCGGGAAATACATGTAAAGTTAAATTAAATAGTGGAGCTGAAATTTTAGCGAATCCTATTTCTGTAAAAGCTAAGGGTGATAAAACCACTGTATCTTTAAGACCAGAAAGAGCTTTAATTAATCCAAAAGATAAAATGGATAATAACTACAAGGGGAAAATTAAAGAAGTGATCTATCATGGTGATCACACTAGATTAAGAATGGACATGTTAGGTAATGAACAATTTATTTTAAAAATCCCAAATAGTTCATCAAATCTAGAGATTAAAACTGGAAATGATATTAATGTAGGCTGGAACGCTAATGATAGTAGAGCTTTAGACCCTAAATAAAAGATAAGATATCAACCTTATATTTATTATATTTTATAAAGACAAATAGCGCCGAATCAGCTGTTGACTCATCATTGTGATATTGTTTTACTTTCTTTTTTAAAAAATAACGTTAACGGAGGATAAATGAAAAAATTAAGTAAATTATTACTTGCTCTATCTTTTGTACTTTCTATTACAACTTCAGCATTTGCAGTTACTGTAGTGTCATGGGGTGGTGCTTACACAGAAAGTCAAAAATTAGGGTATGGTGATCCTACTGCAAAGAAATTAGGTATACCTGTTGATTGGGTAGACTACACAGGTGGATTATCTGAAATTAAAGCTCAAAAAGAAGCTGGAAAAATTACTTGGGACATCATTGATGTGTACGCAAAAGACACTATCATTGGCTGTGACGAAGGTATTTTTGTTGAATTCGATTTCGATAAAGACTTTGCACCAGCTCCAGATGGAACACCAGCAAGTGAAGATTTTTTTACTAGCATGCCTTCAAAGTGTGCAGTTGGAAACATTCTTTACTCTTGGAACTTTGCTTATAACAAAGACAATTTAAAAAAAGCTCCTAAAACAGCTAGAGACTTTTTTAATACTAAAAAGTTTCCTGGTAAGAGAGCACTTTATAAAGGAGCAATGTCTAACATAGAACTTGCTACTGTTGGTGCATTAAAAGTTAAACCAGGTAAAGGTAATGGTAAAGTTTGGGACGCTCTTGAAAAAGATGGTGGAGTAGACAAAGCTATTGCTGCTATTAAAAAACTTTGCCAAGATCCAAAAGGTGGATGCGTATTCTGGAATGCTGGAGCTCAGCCACCAGAACTATTAGCTAATGGTGAAGTTGTAATGGCTACTGGTTGGAATGGTAGATTCTTTAACGCGCAAATGGAAGGAACTCCAATTGTACAAGTATGGGATGGTCAAATTTTAGACTATGAATACTTTGCAATGGTTAAAGGTGGACCTAACGATGCAAACGGTAAAGCTTTGAAAGTTCTTAGAGAAATGACAAGTTCTGAAGGTTTAGCAGGAAGCGCTAAGTATATTGCTTACGCTCCTTGGAGAAAATCTTCAATAGCTGTTATGGAAGCTGGAGAGCCTTGGTTTAAAGATGGTAAGACTAACATGGTACCACATATGCCAACAGCTCCTGCTAACACTAAAAACTATATGCTTATGAATCCTAATTTTTGGGCCGACAACCAAGATGAGATCGGTGAAAAATGGGAAGCTATGAAAGCTGGTCTATAATTAGTTTATAGATTAGACTTTTATTTTATTTAAAGGGCGGTTAATATATAGCCGCCCTTTTTTATTATGAGCAATGAACAAATATTATCATCGGACGGAGTACCTTTAGAGGTTAGTTTAAAAAAAGCTGAAAGAAGAAATAAGATAAGAGCAGTGCTTCTTGTTGCTCCATTATTTCTATTTGTTTTAATTATTTACGTTTTTCCAATAGGTGACATGTTATTTAGAAGTGTTGATGATCGAATGATTACTAAAATGCTTCCTAAAACTTTTAAAGCGATGGAACAATGGGATGGTAAGGAATTACCTGAAGAGCCAGTTTATGGTGCGCTTTATGAGGACTTGTCATATTTAAAAAAAACTAAAACTTATGGAAAAATTATAGCTAGATTAAATTATGAAAAATCTGGATTTAGTAGTTTAATTAAAAAAACAGTTAGAAAAATAAGTAAATTTGAAGAAGGAAATTACAAAGAACAATTTATTAAAGTACACAAGAGGTGGGGACAATTAGATTACTTAATTGCTTTAAAAAATACAGCACCTAAATGGTCTTATGCTAAATACTTAAAAGGACTTGATTTAAAATTTGATCAAGATCGAAATATAATCCAAGTACCAGAAGATAGAAGAATTCATAAAATTTTGTGGATAAGAACACTTAATGTAGCTTTTTGGGTTACAGTTTTTTGTTTTTGCTTAGCTTACCCGATATCTCACTTATTAGCTACATTACCAATGAAGTATAGTAATTTGTTAATGATATGTGTGCTACTTCCTTTTTGGACATCTTTGTTAGTTAGAACTTCTAGTTGGATGGTTTTACTTCAACAACAGGGACCGATAAACGATTTAATTGTTTGGATTGGGTTTGCTGCTGACGACAATAGACCTGAATTAATGTATAATGTAATTGGGACATTTGTAGCTATGACGCAAATTTTATTACCTTTTATGGTATTGCCTCTTTATAGTGTTATGAAAACAATATCTCCAAGTTTAATGAGAGCTGGAAAATCTTTAGGTGGAACACCATTTACTACATTTTTAAAGATTTATTTTCCATTAACAATTCCTGGCATTGGTGCTGGATGCCTATTGGTATTCATTTTATCAATTGGTTACTACATTACGCCTGCATTAGTGGGTGGTGCTAGTGGATCTTTAATAAGTAACATAATTGCATATCATATGAAAAGTTCATTAGATTGGGCATTTGCTTCAGCATTAGGTACAATGTTATTGGTTGGTGTTTTAACAATTTACTGGATTTATAACAAATTAGTTGGGATAGATAATATTAAGTTAGGATAAATTATGTCATTACCAAATTATACACCTTTAAACTATAAAATATGGCATTATACATACTTAACAATCTGTGGATTAGTATTCTTTTTTTTAATTGCTCCATTATTTGTGATACTGCCATTATCATTTAACGCAGAACAATATATTCACTTTTCAGCAAAAATGTTAGCATTAGATCCCGAAGGTTTTTCTTTAAGATGGTATAAAGACATGATTTGGGGAACTAAAAATCCATGGGGTCTAGCTACAAAAAATAGTTTAATAATTGCTTTTTTTGCAACAATAGGATCAACAGTTCTTGGGACTGTTGCAGCACTTGGTTTAAGCAGTAGACATATGCCATATAAAGCTGCATTTATGGCTTTATTGATTTCACCAATGATTGTGCCATTAATTATTTCTGGAACTGCAATATTTTTCTTTATGGCAAAAGTAGGTTTAGCAGCAACGCATACTGGTATTGTTTTAGCTCATATTATTTTAGGAACTCCATTTGTTGTTATAACGGTTACAGCTACATTAAGTGGTTTTGATCATAGTGTGACTAGAGCCGCAGCAAGTTTAGGAAGTAATCCAGTAAATACTTTTATGAAAGTAACATTACCTCTGATTACTCCTGGAGTCATTTCTGGAGCATTATTTGCATTTGTGACTTCATTTGATGAAGTTATAGTAGTTTTATTTTTGGCAGGACTAGAAAATACAACTATACCTATTCAAATGTGGGTAGGATTAAGAGAACAATTAAGTCCTACAATTCTAGCCGTAGCGACTTGTTTGATTATTATGTCAACTTTAATTCTAGTTAGTGCAGAACTTTTAAGACGAAGATCTGAAAGAATAAGAGGAATTAATAGATAATTAATTTAACTACTCAATACTGTAGCAATACCCATTCCTAAACCTATACATTGGGTTGCTAGTGCATATTTTTTATTTTCTCGATTTAATAATTCAGCTGCTTTTCCAATAATTCTAGCACCTGTTGCTCCAAGTGGATGACCTAAAGCTAACGCACCTCCATCTAAATTTACTTTTTTTTCATCAATACCTAAATCTTTAATACAAGCTAGAGATTGAGAGGCGAATGCTTCATTTAGTTCTACAATATCTATATCTTTAATTGTTAAATTAGCCCTCTTTAATGCTTTTTTAGAAGCTTCAATAGGTCCTAAACCCATTAGCTCTGGTGCACAACCTTCAACAGAAGTAGAAACTATTTTAGCCAAAATATTTAATTTATTATCTTTTGCAAACTGTTCTTCACAAATTAAAGTAGCTGCAGCACCATCTGTTAATGGAGATGATGTTGCAGCAGTAATTGTTCCATTTTGATCAAAAGCTAACTTTAATCCATCTAAAATTTCTTGATTAGTTTTTGGTCTTATATTCCCATCTTTAGTACAATTACCTATAGCAACAATTTCATTATCAAAATTACCTTCTGATTGAGCTTTAAATGCTTTTTGATGGCTAGATATTGCAAATTCCTGCTGTTCTTTTCTTGTTAAGTTATATTTTTTTGCAACATTTTCAGCTGTTATACCCATTGAAAAATAAACATTTGGATTTTTTGTTTCAGAATAAGGATATGGCATAGGATCGAATCCTGTTGTTACACGACTCATACTTTCTACACCTCCACAAATAAATACTTTGCCTGACCCCATTGCAATTTTTCCAGCAGCAATATGTATCGCTTCCATAGATGATCCACACCATCTATCCACAGTCATACCTGAGGTTTTAATATCCATTTTGGTCAAAAAGGTTACCAACTTCCCAATATTAAAACATTGTTCTCCTACTTGAAAAGCGCAGCCAATAATAATATCTTCAATAAAAGTTCGATCAACCTTAGATTTAGAGACAAGGTTATTTATTACTTCTGCTAATAAATTAACAGGCTTAACGTTTATTAACTCTCCTTTCTTTGCCATAGTGAATGGAGATCTAGAATAACCTGCTATAACTGCTTTATACATTTTATTTAATCCTTAAAATGATACCCTATACATATTTCTTATTTTAGAAACGATAAAGAGTATATAATTGCATTTCTATTTAGTTTAATTATTATAATTTTAATATAAAAAAATCATCATTTAAATCTTATGACAATTAAAAAAGTAGTAGTAATTGGTTCAGGAACAATGGGGAGTGGTATAGCAGCTCATTTATGTAATGCCAATATTCCAGTCACCTTACTTGATTTGAAAACAGAAATTAGCAAACAGGCCAGAGAAAAAATCTATAAATCAAGACCACCTCTTTTATTGGATAAATCAAAAATAAATAATATTAAAGTTGGTAATATTTTAGATGACTTTAATACAGTAAAAGATGCCGATTGGGTGGTAGAAGCGGTCGTTGAAAGAATAGATATTAAGCACGATATTTACAATAAAATATTTAAAGAAAGAAAAAAAGGAGCAATTGTTTCCTCAAACACATCTTCAATACCAATCAAAATATTATCTGAAAAACTAACTTCTGAAGAAAAAAAAGATTTTTGTATTACTCATTTTTTTAATCCTGTTAGATATATGGGCCTTCTAGAGATAGTTAAAAATGAAAATAATGATTTAGATAAAATTAATTCTTTAAAAAAATTTTGTGAAATCGAATTAGGAAAAGGTGCAATTGTCTGCAATGATACTCCAGGATTTTTGGGAAATAGAATAGGTGTGTTTGCAATGCAAATTGCTATGACTGAAGCTTTTAAAATGAAACTTACTATTGAAGAAGCAGATTCAATTTTTGGAAGACCAATGGGAATTCCAAAAACAGGAGTGTTTGGTCTTTATGATTTGATTGGAATAGACTTGATGGCTGATGTTTTAAAAAGTTTTATAAAAGAGCTACCAAAAAATGATCCTTTTCAGGAAGTTGCAAAAGAAACTTCTTTAGTAAAAAAATTAATTGAAACTGGATATACAGGTCGAAAAGGTAAAGGAGGTTTTTATAGAATAAATAAAACTGGCTCCACAAAAGTTATGGAAGCAATTAACCTTGAGACTGGAAAATATTCAGCTAGTAAAAAAATTAATATTCTATCAGATAAAGTTGATCTTAAATCTTTAATCTCCAGAGATGATAAATTTGGTGAGTATGCTTGGTCGGTAATTTCTAAGATTATCAAATATGCTTCTTCTTTAGTACCCGCTATTACAAAAAATTTTAATGACATAGATGAAGCAATGCGATTAGGCTTTAACTGGACAAAAGGACCTTTTGAAATGTTAGAAGAGATAGGCGTTGAAAATTTTTTTAATAAGATTGATGATTTTAAAGGAAATACTTTTTTAGAAAATTTATCTAAAACTAAAAATCAAGACTTCTATGGTTCAAGACAAAAATATACAGAAATTGAGACATTAGGAAAAGTTAAAAAGAAAGCATTGAGCGTTGATGGTAATAGTTCAGCACAGATATATAGATTTAATGATTACAATATTGTTGAATTTACAACTAAAGCTAATACTCTTGATTATGACTCAATGGATGCTTTAAAAAAAGCTACTGATAAACCATTAATAATAATTAATGAAAGTATGCAATTTTCTGCTGGTGTAAATTTAACTTATACTATGGATTTTGCAGATAAGGGAGATATTAAATCTATTGAAAAATTTATAAGATATTTTCAAGAAACATGTAAACACCTTAAATATTCAGATCATCCAGTTGTCTCAGCGCCTTCAGGCCTGACACTGGGGGGTGGTTTTGAGGTAATGGTTCAAAGTAATTTTGTAGCTTCACATACAAATATTGTAGTTGGCTTGGTGGAAACTATTGTTGGTTTAATTCCAGCAGGTGGCGGATGTAAAGAAATGTTAGCAAGATGGCTTGATACAGACGAAGCCAAAAAAGACCCTCATTATGCACCTCTTAAAGTGTTTGATATAATTGGCTATGGAAGAACTGCAACTTCTCCAATTGAAGCAGAGCCAATGAAATATTTAAAACCAGAAGATAAAAAAATAATGAATAGAAATAGTTTATTAGAAGTTTCTAGAAAAATTCTAGATAATAATAAAGCTTTTAAAGCTCCATCAGAGGCAAAATTTAATCTTCCAGGAAAAACAGTTGTTGAAGATATGAATAAAATCTTAGAAAAACTATATAATGACAAGATTATTCTTGATCATGGTTTAGTAGTTGCTCAAGAGTTGGCATACGTTCTAAGCGGTGGAAATACTACAATTGACAAGACTTTGTCAGAAGATGATTTATTTAAATTAGAATTAGATGCTTTTATGAGATTAGTTGAAACTAAAAAAACTCAAGAAAGAATCAAATACACTTTATTAACCGGGAAACCTTTAGTAAACTAATTTAATAGTTCTCTAATATTTTTGTCTAGTTTTTTTTCAAAATTTTTATCATTACCAGGGTTTGCTGCACAATGTCCATATGATGAGTTAACAGGTCGCAAAGATACTCTTTTAATAAATTTTTTTTCATACATGTTATCTTCAGTTCTAAAATATAAATCTTGATTACATGGCATTAGAATTGTATTTGCTTTAATTGACTTTAGAGATTTAATATAGTTGCTTTTATATAGAGGGTTATTACTTATATCATTTAATTGCCAAGTTTTTATTTTACATAAAAGGTTATTAGCATCCCAATTTTTTGCATGATCATTAGCCCAGTCATCTAATAAACTTTTTACATTTTTATACCCAATTTTTTTATAAAGTTTTTCTCTATAAAAGTTTTGAGAAAAAGCCCATCCAGCATAAACACGACCAAAAGCTTTTAAACCTTCTTGAGGTTGCTTTTTATATTTACCTTTTTTCCAATTTTTATCTGCAGTCAAAGCAGCTTTTACACCCTCTAAAAATACATGATTATGTATTGAGGTTTTTGAAGAAGCACAAAAAGGTAAAATAGCTTTAACCATATCAGGATATTGTGCTGCCCATTGATATGATTGACATCCAGCCATAGACCAGCCTGTTACTAAAGCAATTTTTTTTATTTTAAGTTTTTCAGTTATTAGTTTGTGTTGGCAATAAATATTATCCCATAGTGTTACTTCTGGGAATTTATAACCATGTTGCGATATAACAGTATTGCTTGGAGAAGAAGACAGACCATTACCAAACATATTGATTGAAATGATAAAATATTTATTTGGATTTAAAGCTCTATTTTTTCCAATAAAACCCTCATTACGAATATGATTTCCAGTATAAAAAGTCGGAAGTATAATTACATTTGAGGCATATTTATTTAATTTACCATAAGTTTGATAAATCAATTTAGCTGATTTTAGAGTTTTGCCTGATAAAAGTTTAACATTTCCTAAGTTAAACTCTTTATATTTTTTCATTAATAAAGTCTAAGATATTCTTTTACTTCCCAATCGGTAACTGCTTGGTGATACCTTTCCCATTCGTCATTTTTATAATTAAGCAAAGATTTCTTCATAACAGGACCTAAAACTTCATCAGATAATTTATCATTTTTAAGAGCTTCAATAGCCATTAGTAAGTTTCTTGGAAGCCTTTTAATTCCAAGCTTTTTAAAGTCATTCTCTGACATATTATATAGGTCTTGATCAGTTGGTTTTCCTGGATGTATTTTTTTTTCTATTCCTTTAACAGCAGCTGAAATTGTCATTGAAAGAGCTAAATATACATTCATAGTCATGTCTGCGGCTCTATTTTCAATACAATATCTATTTTGCGGTAATCGAAATTGTGCAGATCTATTATTATGACCATAGGTAATATTTGTCGGGGCCCATGTAACTGTCCCACCTTCAAAACCACCAACTCTTGGAACTAACCCATTGTATGAGTTTACTGTTGAACAAGTAATTGAAGTTAAAGCTTCAGCATGTTTCATTAATCCGCCAACTGCATATAAAGATTCTTTAGACCATTTATTTCCAGCATCAAAAATATTTTTTCCATTTCTATCAACCATCGAGAAATTAATATGAGCTCCAGACCTCCAATCTCCTATAGTTGGTTTTGGCATAAAAGTAATAAACATATTATGTTTCTTAGCTATCTCTTTTAAGAGAATTCTAAGAAAAACTAATCTATCAGCCATTTCTAAAAGATTTGTATAATGAAAATCTAATTCAAATTGAGAATAAGCTCCTTCCGCAACAACATCATGTAACTGCCATCCTAAACCATTTAATATATCTATTAATTCTTTAAAAAAATGCATTGAGTCTAATGAGTGCTCGACATCATAACCAAAAGCTTGACGTCTAGGTCTAATTCCTTTTATAGGATCATTATCTATCGCTTTTATCGGTTGACCATTTTCATCATACTTCATAGCAATAAATTCTGGTTCGATGCCAGCCATACCCTTATAACCACTATTTTGTGCTTTTTGCATAGCACGTTTTAATGCTTGTCTTGGGCATACATTGTAAGGTTTATCTTCCCAAAAAAGATCTGCAAAAATTATTGCTGTTGTATCATCCCATGGACAAATATAAACTGAATCTAAGTCTGGCAACATTACTTGGTCCGAGTCGGCTGGAGTAAGCTCAGGTACATAAGAAATTGAATGTACTGCAAATTGAGGGCCTTTTCCTAAACACAAGGGTTCAAAATCACTCATAGGCACAGGTTTAGTTTTTGGAATACCATGGAGATCAATCCAGCTTGATAAAACATATTTTACACCAGCATTTTTTAGTCTTTTATGAACAGCAGGGATTTTTTTTCTATTACGTTCAACAGCATCTTTAAAGTTTTCATAATAGATTTTTTGATTTTTCCTCATATTTTCTCCTTATTTTTTATTGTGGCATATCCTCTGGATCTATTCCAGGAACAAAAGTTATTCCTGCTTTTTGCTTCCAGTCATGAGGATAAGCCGCATAAAATATTACACATTTTTCATCACATTCGTAGGCAATATGATTATCTTTTGGAATGTATAGCACATCTCCGGGATTACAAATATAAGACTCTTCATTGCAAGTGAGACGGAAAGTTCCTTCCATACAATAGATGATTTCATCACATGTTAAATCCCAAGGTACAGAAACTTTATTTAAAAAATTTAATCCTCCACACATAGTGTCACTTACTTTGCTAGTAACAAAAGGTTTAATATAGCTTTTACCTGGTTCTAATGTGTGTAATCTATTCTCAATATCTTTAAATTTATATAATTGTGGTTTTTTTGACATTTTTAATACCTTTCTGTTTTATACTTTTATTGGTTCATTTAACTCTACTTTATATCCATCTGGATCTTCACAAAATGCGATTACTCTAGTTCCATGTTTCATAGGACCAGGTTTACGTGTAATATTTATTCCAAGTTTAGCCAAGTCTTCACAAGCTTTATAGACATCAGGTGTTTCAATACATATATGTCCCCATCCATTACCTTTATCGTAATCATTTTTTTGATCCCAGTTATGTGTAAGTTCTAGGCAAGGAGATTCAGTTTCAAGACCATAACCAATAAAAGCATTAGTAAATTTACCGTCAGGGTAATCTGTTTTTCTTAGAATTTTCATTCCTAAAGTTTTGCAGTAAAAATTAAAGGATGCATCTAAATCTTTAACTCTTATCATAGTATGTGCAAGTCTGTATCCATCAAGATTAATTTTTTTAGACATTTTTTTTCCTTTTTATTATTTTTTTTGATTTCATTGTTGCGTTTATTATAAGTTTTTGAAAAGTTTGTACTCCTTTTTCCCAAACTGGAGACAAAAGCCCTCCTTCTTCTGATGCAGGTGATGATCTACCTTCTTGTAATCTTTCACACATTTCATGATCTTCTTTATGAACATTCCACCAAATATTTTTAACCATTTTAACCTCTTCTTCACCCATTTCTTTACCATCAGTAGTATATATTATTCTTTTTTGTGAAGTTACACCTGGACTTATTGGTATATTTAAATAAACCCCAACCTGGTTAGGAAAATAAGTTCCTATTATAAAATTTGGAAAAAGAGATAAGTAACGAGAAGTTACAGATAAAGCAGAACTATTTTTAGTATCTTCTTCTTTAACATCGACTCCACTTCCATAGCATATACCATCTACAACAGTATAATGATCTTTTAAAGGTTGGTTTGTTGTTGTTTTATGGACGAACTGAACATGATAGGGCTCTATAAAATTTTCAATAAGAAATTTCCAATTAGTATTTATTTTTCCAAAATCTAATGTTGTTGCATATTTTAATTTTGTTAAATCAATATCATTAAATTTTTTAATAAGTGGTTTTGCGTAATCTTTAAATTTTTTTGCCTTTCCATTATAATTAATAAAAATCCAATCATGCCAAATATAAATTCTAATTGGCTTTAAACCATGATCTAAAAAATTAAAACCTTTAGGTTGATGTTGATTTGTTCCACCTATATGAGGTGCGGCTTTTAAATTTCCGTCTAGATCATAACTCCAGGAATGATAAGGGCAGCGAATAATTTTTCCTACATTTTTTTTTTCATCAACTAATTTTAAACATCTGTGACTGCAAACATTATGAAAGGCTTTAATTTCGTTATTATTATTTTTAACAAGTAATATTGGTTTATTTGCAATAAATAAAGGAGATACATCACCAATTTTTTTAAGTTCATGGACAAAACCTACAAATAACCAACCTTCAGATAATACAGTATTACATTCCTTTTTCCAAAAATCTTCATCTGTATAAGATTTAGCTGGCAATCCAAATATAGTATTTAGATTTTTGGGTTTTTTAATCTTAAATAAATTTTTCTTTTTTGACATATTCTACATAGCTTAAAAACAAATTATTTATATTGAAAACCCTATTTTAGAATATTAAGATTTACAATAGAATAGTTTTAAAGAGCAAATGATATGAGCAACCATAATTTTACTAATCAAAATTTTAGAGGTTACAATCAAGCAATTGTACCAGAAATAGACGAGGGTTTAGCTCGAACAGATTCACAAACACCTTGTGGAGAATTTTTGAGACGTTATTGGCATCCTGTAGCGTTAACTTCGGAGGTCAAGGAAACACCAAAAGAAATTCGTATTTTAGGTGAGGATTTAGTAATTTTCAAAACTACCAAAGGAAACATAGGTTTGGTTCATAAAGCTTGTCCTCACAGAAGAGCATCTATGGTATATGGAAAAACTGAAGATAGAGGAATTAGATGTTGTTATCATGGTTGGTTATTTTCTCCTAATGGAGAAATTCTAGAAACACCGGGTGAAGACCCAAGTTCAAAGCAAGCTGCAAAATTAAGAGAAACATTTAAACTTGGAGCTTATCCTGTGATTGAATTCAATGGTTTAGTTTTTTCATATTTAGGACCAATGAATAAAATACCAGAATTTCCACATTATGATGCATTTGATATACCTGGAAATATATCAAGCCCATATCGTATAGATTATAATTGTAATTGGATTCAGGTACTTGATGCAATTATGGACCCTGTTCACACATCATTTCTACACGGACAAAGTTCTGGAATACAATTTTCAAAAGGTTTTGCTGAAATTGGAGAAATAGATTTTTATGAAAGAGGCACACAATACTTAGGGTGCAATACTAGAAGAATAAATGACAATGTTTGGGTTCGCGTAAATGAATTAATTTTACCTAATTTTACTCAAGCTGGAGCAGCATTTGCAGCGGATGGAACTAAAAGTAGGTATTTTGGAAGAAGCTCTTTTACAAGGTGGGTAGTACCAGTTGATGATAATCATTGCACTGCTTTAGCTTGGGCAAATTTTGGTAAAAGAGGTGATCCATTAGAATATAATAATCAAGAAGGGTTTGAAAGAATTGAAGCTGGTGAAATTGCAAATAGAACTTTTGAAGAAAAACAAAAAAGTCCTGGAGATGCAGAAGCAGTGGAGGGAATGGGTTCAATTAGTAGTCATAAAGGAGAACATTTAATGCCTACCGATCAAGGTATTATGATTTATAGAAGAAGAATTAGAAAATTAATTAAAAGTTTAGAAGAAGGAAAAGAACCCCCTCAACCACAAAAAATAAAAGGCGAAGTTGTAAGAACTAATGGACAAGATACAGTTTTAAAAGTTCCAAAAAGAAATACAAATGATAAAGAATTTATTAAAATGATTTGCTCTTCAGTAATGAAGATGCAGTTTGATTTAGAAGAAATGTCACTTAAAGATCGTGACAATCATATTATAAAAAATTTATCAGAAATGGAAAAGAGTGGAAATTTTGACAGAGAATAAAAAAATTAAAATTCATATTAAAAATAATCATGGACGCGCAGGTACTTTCCCTTGTGATTTAGAAGGAGAAAAAAATTTTACTATAACTCAAAATCATCTTGAAAAAGTCTTAGAAAATGAACCAGAGATAAAAAAAAAAGTAGAGTTTTTTATTGATTGGGACGAAGATAACTTTAATTCATCTATGACTAATTCAGAAATTTTACTTACTTATGATTTTCCAACAACAAATCTTAAAAAAATAGCACCACATTTAAAATGGATACATTGTACAGCAGCAGGAGTTGAACACTTATCACCTTTTAACTGGGCATTTGATGGATTAATTATAACCAATAGTAGTGGAGTTCACTCTAAAAAAGCTGGAGAATATGGATTGATGAGTGTTTTGATGCTTCAAAACCATATGCCAAAAATTATTACAAATCAAAAAAATAAAAAATTTGTGTCTTTGTTTAGCAACCCAATAAAGGATAGAAATATTGTCCTTGTTGGGACAGGTTCTTTAGGATCTTCAATGGCTAAACTATTAAAGCCACTTGGTGCTAATGTCATAGGTGTAAATAAAAAAGGAAATTCTGTAGAAGGTTGTTCTAAAATTATAACAATTGAAAAATTAGATACTGTTCTTCCTGAAGCAGATATTTTGTATTTGGCACTACCTGAAACTCCAGAAACTAAAAATTTAATTGATAGAAAAAGATTAGATTTATTAAAATCATCTTGTGGAATTGTAAACATTGGTCGTCAATCAGTATTGGATTATGAAGTATTATGTGAAAAGCTTAATAAAGGTGAAATAGCAGGTGCAATACTTGATGTGTTTACTCAAGAACCTATTGAAAATAATTCCAAATTTTGGCATACACCTAATCTCGTAATTACACCGCACGTATCATCGGACGACAATGGTAACTATGTAAAAATGACACTTGATTTATTTGTAAAAAATTTAAAACTTTTTATAGAAAAAAAAGAGTTAATCAATCAAATTGATAAAGATTTGGGCTATTAGAGATTAAATTAAGTTAATTAAAATTTAAGTAAGCTAGTTTTCTTTTGAATTTAACATTCTAAAAGTATTAATAAAATCAGGTCTTAAAATATATTCTGAATGTCTTTGATGCTTAATTTTCTTTAAAACATCTAAACCAAATAAAACTTTACCAACAGGAGTATATTCTCCCTCAAATAATGGTTCGTCTTGTAATAAAATAAAAAACTGACTATCTTCAGTATCATTTTTAAAAGTTCTAGCTAAACCAACACTTCCTTTAGTATAATTAAATTCATTATCTATTTCTGATTTAATAGTGCCTAATCCAGATTTACCATTACCAATTTTTCCATAATCTAGGGAATTTTTTTTTCCAAACTCTAAGTCTCCAGCTTGAACTAATTTATCTTTAATTACTCTATGAAATGCTACATTATTATAAGCATTAGATTTGATTAAAGTTTTAAATCTTTTAACTCCATTTGGTGAGATTTCTGGATAAAGTTCTATAATTACATTCCCACAAGGAACATTTAAAATTGCAATATTGTCTGGGTTTTTAAAATTAATATTATTGGGATCATAATTTTTAACAAATAAACATCTATTCTTAATCACAAAATATGTACAAAAAGTAGTAATTCCTAATAAAACTAAAAAAAATAAAATAATTTTTTCTGATGTGGATGCTTTAATTTTTTTAATCATTTAGAAAATAAAAGAATTATCAATTTTTTTTATCTTATTTTGGATATATAAAATTTTATTGTCTAAAATAGGGTCTAGTTTACGAATTAGATCAATTTCTTTTTTTTTTAATAAAATTATATGCGAGTAAACTTCTGCCATATCCTCTGAAGCTGTAGATTTTGAATACCCTGTAAAAAAACCTTCTGTTTCATTGTATGTTTCTAAACCTAAGTTTTCTGTACATGTAGAGCATTCAGCATATTTAAATTCAGAATTGTTAAATTTAAGCCATTCACTTTCATTAAAAAGCTCTTTATATTGATCATTAATAATATGAAATACTTCATGATGAATTACTCTTTCAAAATAAGTTTTATTAAATTGTATATCTAGTATTAGTGTTTTCATTATATTGTCGGGGATTCCTGCAGTATTAATTCCTGAAATTGATAAATTTTCACATAAAACTACATATTTTAAATTAATTTTTCTTAAGAAACTATATGAATATTTATTAAGATTTTTATAAATAATTTTATATTTATTTTCTAAATCCTCTTTGCTTGGATTTAAGCAAATAATATTTTTCTGAACACCCAATCTAAAAGAACTTGCCGCATAAAAATACTTAAGTTTATTTTTAGTATTAATTTCATAAATTTCTAAGTTAGGTATCTTAATTAAATTATAGATACTATTTGCTTTCAGAGGTGTAATAAAAAAAATTAATAGAAATATAGCTTTAAATAAGTTCATAATAAGTAATATAGAAGATATTCCAATTCGTAAGAATGTGGTACATTTTATTTATAAATGAAAAAAAAAGAAAGAAATAAAAATCCAATTGAACCAGTAATGGGAACTAAAGTTCCTAGATATGCAGGTCCAAGTACATTTGCAAGACTACCCGAATTAAGAGACGTTAAGGATTGCGATGTAGCTATTGTTGGTATTCCTTTTGACGCTGGAACAAGTTATAGACCTGGTGCTAGATTTGGTCCTCACAGTATTAGACAAGCTTCTAGACAATTAAGAACTAATTACCATCCTAATTATGATGTTGAGCCATTCAAGGTTCAACAGGTTGCAGATGCAGGAGATATAACTTGCAACCCATTCAATATTAATGAGGCAATTAAGCAGGTAGAAGTAGGAGCTTTAGAACTATTAAATAAAGTTGGTGGAATAATAAGTCTGGGAGGAGATCACACAATAGCTTTTCCATTACTAAGGGCAATAAACAAAATTAATAATGGTCCTGTAGCACTAGTTCATTTTGATGCTCATTTAGACACTTGGGACACATATTTTGGATCACCCTATACTCATGGAACTCCTTTTAGAAGAGCTAGAGAAGAAAATTTATTTTTAGATGACGCCTCTATGCATGTTGGAATTAGAGGGCCACTTTATAGTCGTGATGATCTTAAAAATGATGCTGATTTTGGATTTAAAATAATTCATTGTGATGAATTTCAAACACAAGGAACAGAAAAAATAGCTGAAAGAATTAGAAAAAGAGTAGGTAATAATCCTTTATATTTATCAATTGATATAGATGTTTTGGATCCTGCTTTTGCACCAGGAACGGGGACACCCGAAATAGCAGGTATGACAACTAGAGAAATGGTAAATGTTTTAAGAGGTTTATCTGGTTTAAACCTTATATCTGCTGATGTAGTTGAAGTTGCACCGGCTTATGATCATGCTGAATTAACTTCTTTAGCCGCTGCGACAATAGTTTATGAATTAACCAATTTATTTGCAAAAGTAAAAAGATAAGATAATTTCACACCATGATAGACAATAAAAAATTTTATATAAATGGCCAATGGGTTTCTCCAAAAAAACCAAATGATTTAAAAGTAATAGATCCTTCAACAGAAAAAGAGTGTGCTATTATTTCTATAGGAGGAGTTGAAGATATAAATGATGCTGTTAGTGCAGCTACTAAAGCTTTTGAAACATGGGCATTCTCTACTAAAGAAGAAAGATTAAAATATTTAGAAGCTCTTTATGAGATATATAAAAAAAGATGGGCCGACATGGCTAAAGCTATATCTTTAGAAATGGGTGCACCAATTGATTTTTCAACTCAATTACAAGCAGGAACTGGCGCTAGTCACATCAAATCTTATATAAAAGTTTTAAAAGAATATACTTTTGAAAAAATATTAGGAGAGCACGCCCCTAATAATAATATTTTGCATGAACCAAAAGGAGTTTGTGCGCTAATTACACCATGGAATTGGCCAATGAATCAGACTTGTTTAAAAGTAATTCCTGCTATTGCTGCTGGTTGTACAATGATTCTTAAACCTTCTGAAATAGCGCCATTATCATCAATGATTTTAGCTGAAATGATTAATGATATTAAGTTACCAAAAGGAGTATTTAACTTAGTTAATGGAGATGGAGCAGTAACAGGCAATGCATTAACAAGTCATCCAGATGTAAATATGATTTCATTTACAGGATCAACTAGAGCAGGTGCTTTAATATCTCAAAATGCAGCTAATGACTTTAAGAGAGTAAGTTTAGAACTAGGTGGTAAAGGAGCAAACATTATATTTAAAGATGCTGATGCTGAGGCTGTTGAAAGAGGAGCTTTAAGATGCTTTAGAAACACAGGACAATCTTGCAACGCACCAACAAGAATGCTAGTCGAAAAATCAATTTACAATGAAACTGTTGAAAGAGTTAAAAAATTTGCTAATTCAATGAAAGTAGATGTAGCAACTAAAAAAGGTGATCATATTGGTCCAGTAGTGTCAAAAACTCAATTTGATAAAATTCAAAGTTTAATTCAAATTGGTATTGATGAAGGAGCAAAATTAGTTGCGGGCGGAACTGGTAAACCAGATGGTTTAGATAAAGGTTATTTTGTTAAACCAACAGCTTTTGCAGATGTTAATAATCAAATGCAAATTGCAAGAACTGAAATATTTGGGCCAGTTTTATCAATCATACCTTTTGAAACTGAAGAAGAAGCCATAGCTATTGCTAACGATACTCCCTATGGATTATTAAACTTTATTCAAACACAAGATCAAGTAAAAGCAAATAGAGTCGCTAGAAAATTACGTTCAGGGATGGTTGATATAAATGGTGCAGGTTTAGCACCTGATGCTCCATTTGGTGGGTACAAACATTCAGGTATAGGACGTGAAGCTGGTAAATTAGGCTTGGAAGAATATTTAGAAGTCAAAGCAGTAAGCGGTTGGAATAATTAATTCAGAATTGAGTTATCTTTTATTCCTTCAAGTAAGTTTAAACACTTTTTAAGTTCATCAAGCACAATATATTCATCTATTTTATGAGCTTGTTCGATTGAGCCAGGTCCACAGACAACAGTGCTAATTCCAATTTCTTGAAATAATCCTGCTTCAGTTCCAAAAGAAACTACCTGTCTTGAATTATCTCCTGTTAAACTAGAAATTAATTCACAAGCATCTGATGTTTCATCTCGATCAAACCCGATTATTTCACCAATAATTTTTTTTTCAATTGAAGAATGTGGATAAATTTTTTTCATTTCAGGTAAGAGGATTTCATCTGCATATTTATCTAACTCTGAGTTTAAAAATATAGCATCTTCTTTAATTACTGGTCTTGTTTCCCAATTAACATGGCATTTGTCAGCGATTACATTATGAGCTATACCACCAAAAATTCCACCTACTGAAAGAGTTGAGTGTGGTGGATCAAAAATAGAATTTTTTGGAGTTCTTTTTTTTAGTTTCTCTCTTAATTCAATTAATTTACTTACATATCGTGAAGCATATTCTACAGCACTAACTCCTCTATGAGGTGCTGAGCTATGACCAGCTAAACCTTTAAAATGAGTTGTATACTCATAACATCCTTTGTGAGCGTCTATAATTTTCATATTAGTAGGCTCACCAATAATACAAATCCCATCTTTAATTCCTCTGTTCTTTAATTCTTCAATTAGAATGGGAGCGCCTTGACAAGCTGTTTCTTCATCAAACGTAAATGAAAAATGTATATCTCTATCTAAATTAGCTTTAGAATAAATTGGTGCATAAGCTAAAGTACAAGCAATAAAGCCTTTCATGTCACAAGCACCTCTTCCAAAAAGTTTGTCATTTTTTATAGTTGCTTCAAATGGATCTGTGGACCAGCCTTTTGAAACAGGAACAACATCAGTATGACCAGATAAAATTATTGGTTTTTTACTGCTAGGTTTTTTTGCTTTTAGGGTTGCAAAAAGATTAACTCTTTTTTTTTCATCATCAAAAGTTTTAAACGATGTTGCACCTATTTTTTTTAAAATCTCATCACAATAATTAATTAATAAACTATTATCTTCTCCAGAAATTGTTTTGAATCCAATTAAATCAGTTAAAATTTTTATCGATTTATCAAATAATTGATCTGAAATATTTTCTGTACTCATAAATAAGATCTATTATATATTAATTATATGAAAGAACAAATAACCTATGATATTTTTGATAAAGTAGACATTAGAGTTGGTACTGTGATATCTGTTAAAAAAAATGAAAAAGCAAGAAAACCATCTTTAGTTATAGAAGTAGATTTTGGAAAAGAAATTGGCATTAAACAATCTTCTGCTCAAATTACCCATTATTACAATGAACACAATTTAAAAGGTAAACAAGTTATTGGAGTTTGTAATTTTGAAGAAAAGAATATAGCTGGAGTTGTTTCTCAAGTTCTTATTTTAGGATCAATTGATAAGGAAGGAAAAGTTATATTGGTTCATCCATCACAAGAATCTGAGAATGGTCTCCCAATAGCTTAGTTTTTTTATGCATCCTGAATTATTTTTGTTAATTGGAATTTCATGTTCTTTAGGTTACACGCCCGGACCAAATAATGCTGTAGCATCTTTTTCAGGTTTTAATTTTGGTATAAAAAAAACAATACCATTAATACTAGGTGTTTGGTTAGGATATTCAATATTAG
>CACGJS010000007.1 GCA_902573385.1 uncultured Pelagibacteraceae bacterium
TTACAAAATCATCATAATTTTTTTTGTTGATTGACGGAAAATAAATAGGTTGAAAATTTTTTTCTTTTAAAAGTGACTGGTCAAACCATTGGTTCAAGGTTAGAAAATAAATATTTTCAGGGGATACATCTGTATATAAAAGTGAAGTTACTATACTTTTTAAACTTTCATCAAAATCAGATATTATAATAGAGTCAAAATTTAGATTTCCAAGAGTATCTTTTTTATTTAAATTTTCTAACTCTTTTTCTTTATTTGGGTTATTTGACTCTTCTATTCTTTTTACTTCATCCTCTAGTTTTCTTTTTCTTATTTTGTATTTTGTTATTTTTTCAATTTGTTTTGTAAGAATTGTCGGCTCTGAGTCATAATAATAAACTCTTTTATTATTTATTTTGGAATGTTTAATACCTTTCTCTATTTCTTCTTTATAGTTTTCTTTTGGTATTAAAATAATTGTATTTTCTAATTTATTTATTTTTTGAAATTTAGAAAGAGTATTAAATTGTGATATTGAGTTTATTCCAGCACTAATAATATTATTCTGATCATTAATAATTTTATTAGTTAAAGATAGAAAAATCATATTTTCCATCTCATTCAAATAAATTAAATTTTTACTAAATACGGGGCCAATTACAATTTTAACTCCTTCAATACTAAGTTCTTTCGCACTCCTTAAGGTAATCTCTGGATTTGACATTGTGTTTTTGGGGATTATTTCTATTATAGGATTATCTATTTTATTAATGGCTAATCTAATAGATTTAATAATTGACTGTCCTACCTGTTTATCTTTTCCAGTTAAAGGTACCAATAGTCCAATCTTAATTTTTTCATTGGCCCATATATTTGAATTGCCAAATATACAAATTATGTAAAAAAATATTATAATTTTTATAAGTATTTTCATTTTAATGTTATTATTATAATAGTTATATTTTAATGATTCCAGTAAGACACACAAAAATTAATAAAGTAAAATTTGGTTTATACGTAGTATCTACTCCTATTGGCAATATGGGCGATATAACATTAAGAGCAATCGAAATTCTAAAAAAATCAGATTATATACTCTGTGAAGATACCAGGGTTTCAAATAATTTACTAAAAAAACATGAGATTCACTCAAAATTAATATCAAATCATAAATTTAATGAGAAAAAAAATACAATAAAATTAATTAAAATTTTAGAGTCAAATAAAATTGTTTCAATAATTTCAGATGCAGGAACACCGGGTATTTCAGACCCAGGAGCAATTATTATTAATGAATGTATTAAAAGAAACATTAGTATTTTTCCTATCCCAGGACCATCTGCTGTGTCTGCTGCAGTTTCAATTAGTGGATTTTCAGAAAAATATTTTTTTTATGGGTTTTTCCCTGACCAAAATAAAGATCTTATTAAAGATTTTAATATTCTGAGTGAATTGGATTGTTCAATAGTTTTTTTTATTTCTCCAAACAAAATTAATAAGTCTATAGAACCATTAAAAAAATATTTTTCTGGAAGAAAGATACTAATTTGTAGAGAAATTTCTAAATTTTATGAAGAATATATAAGGACTAATATTGATAATCTTGAATTGTATAAAAAAGCTCCAAAAGGTGAATTAACAATTGTTATATCAGAAAAAATAAATGAAACAAAAAAATCGAACAATCTTAACGAATCTGATAAAAAAGATATAAAAAAAATTATTAAATTTTTAAGTTTAAAAGATGTTGTTGATATAATGATAAAAAAAAGAAATGTTTCAAAAAAAGAAATTTATAATTATTGTTTAAAGTTAAAAGATGAAAAGTAAAATTACTTTAATAAGTTTAATTTTTCTAATCTTTTCTGGATGTGTTGGAATAAGTTCAAAAGGTATTTTTGGAACAGGAGTAAGTGTTGCTTTAGATCCTAGATCTTTGGGTACTCAAATAGATGATTCTGTGATGCAGAAAAATTTAGCAGCAAGATTAACATTAAGAGATAAGAGTCACTTATTATCCGTAAAGACGAAAGTCTTAGATGGGAGAATTTTTTTAACTGGAAAAGTTGATGATCCAGAAGAAAAGCTTCAAATTACCAAGTTGGCATGGGAAATTAAGGGAGCTAGATCAGTTAGAAATGATATTAAGATCAAAGAAGATTTTAATTTTAAGCAATCGGCTAAAGATTTATTAATAACTTCTCAGCTGCGAACTGCTTTAATATTTAATAAAAAAATCAAGGCAACTAATTATCAAATAGATACGTATAAAAAAAAAATATTTATTTATGGAATTTCTTTAACATCTGAAGAAAGGAAAGAAGTAATCAAAGAAGCAAAAGAGATACTTGATGTTAAAGATGTTATAGTAAGTATTTTTTTAGTTGAGGATTTAAGAATTCAAAAAAATTAATTTTTTTTACTATAGTTTATTACTCCAGCAGAATAAGCAGCAACGGAAGCTAGATTTAATATATCAGAGGTAGAAGATCTTAAAGGTGCAATTTCAATAGGCTGTGCTAATCCAATTAATAACGGTCCAATTACTTTTGCACCACCTAGTTCTCTCATCATTTTATAAGATATTGCAGCACTGTGTTGCCCAGGCATGATCAATATATTTGCGTTACCAACTATTTCTGAAAACGGATAGAGCTCTTTGTATTCTGAATTTAAAGCTACATCAGGTTGCATATCTCCATCAAATTTAAAGTTTACTTTTTTTTCTTTAAGAATATCTACGGCATTTTTAATGTGTTTAGTTCTGCTAGTAAGTGGTTGCCCAAAAGTTGAATGAGAAACGAAAGCTATTTTAGGATTAAAACCAAACAATCTGACTACTCTAGCAGAAGATATTGCTATTTCTGCCAGTTGTTCGGAGGTTGGATATTCGTGGACACTTGTATCACCTACAAAAACAGTTTTTCCTTTACTTACAATCATGTTAAGACCAAACATTATTTCTCCTGGCCTTGGTTCAATTACTTTTTTTATTTTTTCTAATGAAGCGCCATATCTTCTTGTATTTCCAGTTACAGCTCCATCAGCATCTCCACATGAAACCATACATGAAGCCCAAATTACACGATCATTTCTAACCATTCTATCACAATCTCTTTCAAGTAATCCTTGCTCTCTCTGCATTTTCTTAAATAAATAATTTACATACTTTCGTCTTTTTTCTTTATCAGTAGAATTAGTAATCTCAATATCGAGATTTTCACTATAACCAATTTCTTTTAATCTTTTTTGGACAGTTCCTCTCTTAGCAACTAATATTGGGGTACCTAAACCACTATTCTTAAAAGCTATTGCTGCTTTTAATGTATTTTCATCTTCACCATCAGCAAAAACAATTCTTTTTTTTGTTTTTTTAATTTGATTATTTATTCCCTGCATAATTGTAACTGAAGGATCAAGTCTTTGTTTAAGTTGTTCTTTATAGACTTCAAAATTGTCTATTTTTTTTCTTGCAACACCACTATCCATAGCTGCTTTTGCAACAGCTGAAGGAATTACAGTGATTAATCTTGGGTCAAAAGTTGAAGGTATAATATATTCTTTTCCATAGTGAGGTCGATCACCACCCATTGCGGCAACCACTTCATCGGGGACATCTTCTTTTGCAAGTGCTGCAATAGCATTTGCTGCTGCAACTTTCATTTCTTCATTAATTGTTTTTGCTCTTACATCTAGCGCACCCCTAAAAATATATGGAAAGCCAACTAAATTATTTACTTGGTTAGGATAGTCAGATCTTCCAGTTGCGATAATTGCATCATCCCGAACTTCTTGAATTTCTTCAGGTGTTATTTCAGGGTCTGGATTAGCACAAGCAAAAATAATTGGATTTTTTGCCATACTTTTTACCATATCTTTTGACAAAGCTCCTTTTGCAGATAATCCTAAAAATACATCAGCATTTTTGATTGCATCATTTAAGCTTCTATTTTTTGTTTGAATTGCAAATGATGATTTCCATTGGTTTAAATTGTCTCTTCCTTGATAGATAACACCCTTTCTATCAATCATAGTTATATTTTTTTGTGGTACCCCAGAATTTTTGAATAAATTTGTACAAGCCATTGCTGATGCTCCAGCTCCATTTACTACAACTTTGATTTCTTTTATTGATTTTTTAGAAATATCAAGAGCGTTGATTAATGCTGCTGTAGTAATAATAGCTGTTCCGTGTTGATCATCATGAAAAACAGGAATATCTAAAATTTCCTTAAGTTTTTCTTCAATAATAAAACAATCTGGTGCTGCTATATCTTCTAAATTAATACCTCCAAAACTAGGGGAGAAATTTTTTATACTTTTAATTATTTCATTAGTATCAGAGCAATCAATTTCTAAATCAATTGCATCTATGTCTGCAAATCTTTTAAATAAAACTGCTTTACCTTCCATTACAGGTTTTGATGCAAGAGCACCTAAATTTCCCATTCCTAAAATTGCAGATCCATTACTTATAACTGCAACTAGGTTACCTTTTGTAGTATAGTCATAAGCAGTCTCAGAGTTTTCAGCGATTGCTTTCACTGGAGCAGCAACACCAGGAGAATAAGCTAATGCCAAATCTCTTTTGGAAGTCATCGGTTTTGAGGATATTATCTCAATCTTGCCAGATTTATTGCTATTATGATATTCCAGAGCTTCTTTATCTGTGTAATGATCAATTTTTGTTTTTTTCATTATTGTTAATTAGATATACAAATGGGGTAAATTTAAGACTAATATGATTTATGAACCTTATTAAGTCAACAGGCACATTTAGTTTTTTTACTATAATTAGTAGATTGCTTGGTTATTTAAGGGATATTATGATAGCAATATTCCTGGGAACAGGATATTTAGCTGATGTTTTTTTTGTAGCATTTAGAATCCCTAATACTTTTAGAAGGCTTTTTTCAGAAGGAACATTTAACTCTGCATTTGTTCCAAGTTATGCTTCAGAACTTTCTCAGGGAAAGGATCGATCTGATAAATTTGCAAACAATATATTTAATCTATTAATTTTAAGTTTATTCTTTTTAGTTTTGATTATTGAAACTTTTATGCCTATGTTTGTATTTTTAATAGCACCCGGTTTTGAAGGCGATATTCAAAAAATGGAATTAGCTATTAACTTAACAAGAATAACATTTCCATTTTTATTTTTTATAAGTTTAGCTTCATTTTTTTCAGCAATTTTGAATTCACATAATAGATTTGCTGTTGCTTCAGCTGCACCAATAATTTTGAATATAATGTTAATAGGAGTTTTATTTTATGCGAATTTTTTAAACGATAAAATTGTTTATTATTTATCTTATGCAATTACTATTTCTGGAATCTTTCAATTAATATTTTTGTATATTTTTGTAAAAAAATTTTATTTACCAAAAATCTCTTTTAAAATTAAGATAGATGAAAAAGTAAAAATTTTTTTTAAAAAACTTCTACCAAGTATATTTGCTTCTGGCGTTACACAAATAAATATTTTAGTTGGTACAATTATTGCTTCATTTCAAGCAAGCGCAGTTTCATATCTTTATTATGCGGATAGAATTTATCAAATAAATCTTGCAATTGCAGGTATAGCAATTGGTGTAGTTATATTGCCTCAACTTTCTAAATATATTCAGAATGAACAAAAAGATGAAATAATATTAATTCAAAATAAAGCCTTAGAATTAAGTTTATTTTTAAGTATTCCTGCTGCAGTAGCTTTGATAATTGCATCAGAACAAATCATTTCAGCTTTATTTGGTTATGGATCTTTTGATGAAAGTGGAGTTAAAAATTCTGCTAAAGCTTTATTTTATTTTAGTATTGGTCTTCCAGCATTTGCTTTAATTAAAATTTTTTCAAGTTTTTTCTTTGCTCGTCATAACACCAGGACTCCATTCTATATTTCTTTAATTTCAGTTTTATTGAATATATTGATAAGTGTATATTATTTTAAAAATGTGGGATTTATAATTATTCCAATTGCAACTTCCATATCGTCCTGGTTTAATGCAATTATTTTACTTATCTTTTTGAAAAAAAATAATTTTTTTTCTTTTAATTTTATGTTTATAAATAAGCTGGTAAGAATATTAATTGCATCAATATTGATGGGAACAATTTTTAATTATTTAATCAATTTTTTTTATGAAGATTTATCATATGAACAAAACTTTAAATCATTCTACTTAATTGGTGTAGTGATATTAGGACTTATTTCTTATTTTTTAATAGCAATTTTTATCAAAGCTTTCAAAACTAGTGATATTAAACTAAAGTATTAATTAAATGAGTAAAAAAATTTTTTCAGGTGTTCAACCAACTGGCAATCTTCATCTAGGAAATTATTTAGGAGCAATCAAAAATTTTGTAGAACTTAATAACAAAAAAGAAAATGAATGCATTTTTTGTGTGGTAGACCTTCATGCAATAACTGTTAAGCAAGATCCTAAAGAATTAAAAAAAAATATAAGAGAAACAACAGCAACATTTATAGCAAGCGGTATTGATCCAAAAAAAAGTATTATTTTTAATCAATCAATGGTTCCAGCACATTCTGAGTGTGCTTGGATTTTAAGTTGTGTTTCAAGAATCGGGTGGTTAAATAGAATGACTCAGTTCAAAGAAAAGGCTGGAAAAGATAAAGAAAAAGCAAGTATTGGACTTTATTCTTATCCAGTTTTAATGGCTGCAGATATATTGCTTTATGATGCAACTCACGTCCCTGTTGGAGATGATCAAAAACAACATTTAGAATTATGTAGAGATATTGCTCAAAAATTTAACAATGATTTTGATTCACCAAATTTTTTAAAAACTCCAGAACCTTTGATTCAAAAAGAATTTTCTAGGATAATGAGTCTTAAAGATGGTTTAAAAAAAATGAGCAAATCAGATCCATCCGACTTAAGCAGAATTAATTTAACAGATAATAAGGAGCAGATAATTAATAAAATAAAAAAAGCAAAAACAGATCCAATGCCTATGCCATCAGATCAAAAAAATTTATCAGAAAGACCAGAAGCTGAGAACCTACTTGGAATTTATTCTAGCCTTGTAAATCAAAATTTAGAAAAATCTATAAATGATTTTAGTGGAAAAAATTTTTCTGAATTTAAAGATAAACTTTCAGATATTTTAGTTAATGAAATAGAACCAGTTTCTAAAGAAATTGAAAGGTTATTGAATGATCAGAAATATTTGGATGATATTTTATTGGAAGGTTCAATTAAAGCAGACAAAATTGCCTCAAAAAAAATTAAAAATATTAAACAATTAATAGGCTTTTAAACAAATTTATAAATGGTTTAAATTTTGAAATTAATCATTATATATAACGTATGTTTATTCAAACTGAAATAACGCCAAACCCTAACTCGCTAAAGTTTATACCTGGAAAGACTGTCTCTAATAATGGTTCCTTTGAGATTACTAAAAAAGACCAAGTTAATAATGAACTAGTGAGGAATCTTCTTTCAATTAATGGTGTTACAGGAATTTTTTTGGGAGCTGATTTTTTATCAGTAAACAAAGAAGAAAAAATAGAATGGGATGATATTAAGCATATTGTAATTTCATTAATAAATGATTTTTATTCTAATGGAAAAAAATTTGTTTTTGATAAAGAAATAGATAAATCAGAAAAATTAAATTTTGCAGATATAGAAAAAAAAATTATAAGTATTTTGGACTCAAAAATAAGACCAGCTGTAGCGAAAGATGGTGGAGATATAAAATTTAAAGAATTTAAAGATGGAATTGTTAAAGTACAACTACAAGGCAGTTGTTCTGGGTGCCCAAGCTCAACTATGACTTTAAAACAAGGAGTGCAAAATCTTTTATGCCATTATATTCCCGAAGTAAAAGAAGTTGTGGCAATTTGAGTGATAAATCAGTTATTATATAGTGTAGATGAAAAATAAAAAAAAATTAAATTTTCATGAAGTAAAAGAATTTTTGTTTAAAAAAAATTTTACTATAAGAAAAAAAAATAAAAGTTTTAACCATAAAGAATTAAAATCAATATATTTTGTTTCTTTATCAAGTTTATTCATAATAGGATCTTTTATTTTTTTACCTATTTTGATAGATTTTCAAAAAAATTATATATCAGCAACAAAAGAAATTAAAAATAATTCTAAGAGTAAATTTGAAAAAACACTTGAACGTGATATTTCAGAAACATCAATCAAATTATCAAAAACAGACAAAGGTCTTAATCTTAAAAATCTATTAGATGATATTTTTACATTTGATGATTTGCCTGCTGATACAGTTAGATTAAGCGCATCTACAATCGAGCAATTATTTAAAGATACTAATTACACCCTAGACAATGTTCGAAAAACAAAATTGGTAAAACCAGTTTCACTTTCATTGTTGCCTGAAGAAATGAAAATGATTGAAAGTGTGAAAAAGAGAAAAAAATTATTTATTCAAATTATTTTACCACTTATATTGGAAGAAAATAGTTTAATTGAATTAGATAGAAAAAAACTTTTTAGTATATTAAATAGAAGCAACAATACAGAAGCTGAAAAAAAATGGTTTGATAATAAATTTAAACAATATGGTGTAGTTAATAAAGATTTATCAACTTTAAAGATTAGAATGGATATTATTCCTGTTTCTCTAGCAATAGCTCAAGCTGCGAAAGAAACAGGATGGGGAACATCAAGATTCGCCTTAGAGGGCAATGCTTTATTTGGTCAATGGACATGGAGTGGAGAAGGAATTAAACCTGCGGCGGCTGATAGTAAAAGCAAACATAAGGTAATGAAATTTAAAATTTTAAAAGCCTCTATTAGAGCTTATCAAAGAAATTTAAATACACATTCTGGATATAGAGAATTTAGGATAGCTAGAGCAGAGTTAAGAGATGATAATCAAAAATTAAATAGTTTGTATCTAGCGAAATATTTAGACAAATATGCAGCAACTGGGAAAAAATATACTGACGTTATAAAAAAAATTATTGAACAAAATGATCTTACAGACTTTGATGATGTAAGGTTGTTGCCATCAAGCATTCAACAGAAAAATCTTATTTAGTTTTTTTTATTGAAAATTGAATACCAAACCATCTCCAAATATTATTATCATTTAAAGAACAATTAATCCTTCCTCTTCTAAATGAAAATTTTTCTCTAAAATCAATTCTTAAAATATTATTGTTAATGTTTATTTTAGATTTTTCCCATTTATTCCCTTCATTTGAAAAACAATTAATTTTGTCTATATTTTTTTGATCATCAAAAAATTCCACTGAAAAATTTGGAGGATTATTTTTAATATCAAGTAGTTTTTCTTGAGGGTTTAGTTTTTTAAATTGTAGGGGATGTAATTTTATAAGAAATTTAAATCTTTTAAGATCACCGTATTCTTCATTAATAGGAAATCTTGGTAGTTCAAATTTATCTTTATTTACGTCAATCACTCCAGAATGTTGGCCAAATGAAAACATAAAATTTTTTGAAATATATCTTTTTATTTCATTGCTATATTCACCGAAAGGATATGAAAAAAAAATTGGATTGTAACCTAATTTAGAATTAAAAATTTTTATTGAATTTTCTATATCTTCAAAAAATTCTTCTTTACTAAAGTCAATTAGATATTCATGGCTATGTGAATGATTTCCAATATAAGCAAAACTCTCTTTTTCTACTTCTTTAATTTGATTCCAGCTCATATAATTAAATTTTCCAACAGCTTCAGTAGACACAAATAAGATAAATGGAATCTTATTTGCTTTTAAAAACGGCCATGCATTTTCATAAAAAGATGAGAAAGCATCATCTATAGTAATTAATATTTTTTTATTTTTTTTTGGAATTGAAAAATTTTTTGCAAATTCATTAGGATCATAAAATTCATATTGTAATTTTTTTATAATATTTATTTGTTCTTTGAATATATCAATTTGAATATTGGTGGAAGGATACTTATTTTCATTAAATCTATGATACATTAATGAAAGTACACCCATATCATTAGAATAATATTTGATATTAGTTTCTTCTCCCTTACAATTAGAAATTAAAAAAATTAAAATTATGAATAATTTTATTATAGATGCTACATCAAAAAAAATTTTTTTAACACTCATTTTAGATAGAGATGTTTATACCTGCAGTCACGAGAATAGTAAAAGAAATTTTGAAAAACTAATTATTTTGATTAATGAATTTTTAAATAAAAATAAAACTTCAATTAATATGATTAATAATATTTATGTGAACAGAGGACCCGGGAGCTTTGCAGGTATAAGAAATTCAATATCTTTGGTTAAAGGTTTATTTTTGACGAAAAAGATTGATTATTATTGTTTTAGTTATGAGGATTTCAAAAAATCATATAAAATTCAATATAAAGATATACCTAATTTGTGTATTAAATTTAAAATTAAAAAAAATTTGATTAAACCTATTTATTTAAGCTAAAATAAAATATGGAAAAAACTATAGAACAAAAATGTTTAATGAAAGGTGTTAAACTTACCGATCAAAGAAAGATTATTGCAAAAGTAATGTCAGAATCCAAAGATCATCCTGATGTTGATGAACTTTATAATAGAGTTTCAAAAATTGACTCAAAGATAAGCATTGCAACTGTTTATAGGACAGTAAAACTATTTGAAGAGGCTAGTATAGTAACTAAACATGATTTTAAAGGTGGTAAGGCAAGATATGAACAAGTAATGGAAGATCATCATGATCATTTGATAGATGTTAAATCTGGCGAAATTATAGAATTTGTTGATCATGAAATTGAAAAACTCCAGAAAAAAGTAGCTGAAAAGTATGGCTATGAATTAATTGATCACAAACTAGAATTGTACGGATTAAAAAAAGATTCTAAATAATGCAACAAAAAGTTTTTATCAAAACATTTGGGTGTCAGATGAATGTATATGACTCAAATCGTATCATAGATTCTGTAGAAAAGATTGGCTACTTAAAAACTGAAAAATATGAAGAGGCTAATTGTTATATTTTAAATACATGTCATATTAGAGATAAGGCAAAAGAAAAAGTTTATCATGAAATAGGGAGAGTAAAAAAAATTTTTAGGAAAAAAAAAAAACCAATTATAATTGTTGCTGGATGTGTTGCTCAAGCTGAAAATAAGGAAATGTTAAAAAGAGAACCTTTTATAGATATTATAATGGGACCACAATCTTATCATAAAATTAATGATACTATTTTAAATCACATAAAGAGTAAAAAAAGACAAGAGGAAACAGAATTTGATACAATAGAAAAATTTAATTATTTAAATAAGATAAGAAATAAAGATAGTAATGTTTCTTCATTTTTAACCATACAAGAGGGTTGTGATAAATTTTGTAGTTTTTGTGTAGTCCCATATACTAGAGGCCCAGAATATTCTCGACCATTCGACCAAATTATAAATGATGCAAAGAATTTAATTAAAAATGGAACTAAAGAAATTATACTTATTGGGCAAAATGTAAATGCTTACAAGTTTGAAAAAAATAATGATATATATAGACTATCAAATTTAATACTAGAATTAGAAAATTTTTCAGAAATTAAAAGAATTAGATATACTACCTCTCACCCAAAAGATATGACAGAAGATTTAATTGAATGCTATAAAATTAGTAAAAAGTTAATGCCTCTTCTTCATTTACCTGTTCAATCAGGTTCAAATAAAATTTTAAATTTAATGAATAGAAAACATAATATTGAAGAGTATTTATTGATATATGAAAAATTAAAAAAGATTAATAAGAATATTCAATTTTCAAGTGATTTTATTATTGGTTATCCAGGTGAAAGCAATCAGGATTTTAATGATACTTTGAATCTAATAAATAAGATTAATTTTATCAATTCTTACTCATTTATTTATAGCCCTAGGCCTGGAACTACGGCATCAAATTTAGAAATAGTTAAAAAATTAGAAGCTGAAAAAAGATTAAATATTATACAAAATCAATTATTTGAAAATCAAATAAGTAGAAATAAATCTTTAGAAGGTAAAATTGTTGAGGTTTTAGTTGAAAATAAGATGAAAGATAAAATAAAATTATTTGGTAGAACAGAACATATGGTCTCAGTTATTTTTAATGGTAGTGCTGCAAATATAGGAAAAATTGTGAAAGTTAAAATTAATAGTAGTAATCAAAACAGTTTATTTGGAAAAATTGTAGAGATTCAAAATAAAAAGGTAGCTTAAGAATTGAGTAATATAGCTTATAAAAAGATTAATCAAAATTTAAAATTTGTTTATTCTGAAAATAATACTTTAAGTGTTATTTTTCATAATAATGAATTATTAATGGGAGTGGTTGGTGAATTTAATGTAAACTTAAAAGAATTAGAGAAGATTTCAAATACCCACTTATATTCCAGAGGCAACTCAATATTAATTAAATCTAGCCCAGATAAAAATGAAATTATCAAAAATGCTATTCAATTTCTTGCTTCACAATTTATTAATAATGGAAGTATTGAAAAAAAAGATATAATTTCATCTTTAGATAAATTTATGATTGAGGAAAAAGTTAAAAATTTAAATAAAAATGTTTCAGATATTATTAAAACTCCAAAAAAGTCTGTTATACCAAGATCAGAAAGACAAAAAGAATATGTTAGAGCTTTAAGACAGAGCGATATCATAATTTCATCAGGGCCTGCAGGTACTGGAAAAACTTTTTTAGCCGTCGCAATTGCTTTAACAATGCTTTTAGAAAAAAAAATAGAAAGAATTATTTTATCTAGACCAGCAGTAGAAGCTGGAGAAAGATTGGGTTTTTTACCTGGAGATATGAAAGAAAAAGTAGATCCATATTTAAGACCTTTATATGACTCATTATACGATTTGTTTGACTTTGAAAAAATTCAAAGAATGATTGAAGTTGGAGATATTGAAATTGCTCCACTAGCCTTTATGAGAGGTAGAACTTTAAAAAATTCTTTTGCAATACTTGATGAAGCACAGAACGCTACTGATACGCAGATAAAAATGTTTTTAACACGTATAGGTGAAAACTCAAAAATAGTCATTAATGGTGATCCTTCTCAAATAGATCTTCCAAATAAAAAATTATCTGGTTTAGATAAATCTAAAAAATTATTAGAACATTTAAATGAAATTTCTGTTGTCGATTTTGATCATTCTGATGTAGTTAGACATCCATTAGTGTCTAAGATTGTTAAGGCTTACACAGATAAAGAAAATGATTAATGTTCAAATTGTTTCAGATAATAAATTTTGGAATAAAAAATTTAAAAAAAGTACAATTTTTTTCAATAAATTAGTAAAATCTTTTCCTAAAAAATATCAATTTATAGGTAAAAAAGTGAGCTTAACATTATTACTTTCTAATAACCAAAATATTAAAAAACTTAATAAAAAATTTAGAAAAAAAAATAAGCCAACAGATATATTGTCATTCCCTTTTGAAAAAAATAATAAAAGAAACAAAAATTTATATCTTGGAGATATTGCAATTAGCTATGAATTTATTAATTTTCCTATTTTTATATCAAGTTTGAAGTTTAAAGAAAAATTAGTAAAGACTTTTATTCATGGTTTTCTTCATCTTTTACACTATGATCATATAAAAATAAAAGATTATAAAAAAATGATAAAAGAAGAGTTAAAAATTTATAACTCTGTATATAAAAAAATTGATTAATTTATTTAAAAAAAATTTTTTTTTTGACGGAGCTTACCTTATTTTTTTGGGTGGTATTAGCTCTTTAAGCTTGCCGCCATACAACTATTTCATAATAAATTTTATAACATTTTATTTTTAAAAAAAAAAAAAAAATTAAAGATAATCTAATTTTTTTTAAATATGGATGGTTTTTTGGGTTTGGATATTTTTTATTCAGCTTGTATTGGATATCTATTTCCTTGACTTTTGATGAATACTTTAAATTTTTAATACCAATTGCTACAATCTTGGTACCATCATTTTTAGCTATTTTTTATGGTGTGACCACTTATTTTTTTGCTATTTTTTATTCAAAAAAAGTAGTTTTATCATTTTTAATATTTTCTATATTACTTGGAATAACAGAATTAATAAGAGGTTTTATTTTTACAGGTTTTCCCTGGAATTTAATAGCATTTAGTTTTTCAAATAATATTAATTTTATTCAAATACTTTCTATAATAGGAACTTATTCTTTTAATTTAATATGTATATCATTTTTTATTTGTCCTGCTTTACTTATATTAAAACAATCAAGAAAAGAATTTTTTGTATGTTCTTTATTTATTTCAATAGCAATAGGTTTTTTAATTTTTGGTAATATTAAAAATAATCAATTTAACTTAATTAAAAATAATACTCACAACTATACAGTTAGAGTAGTTTCTCCAAATATTAAACTCGATAGATTTTATTCAGATAAAAATGAAGAAGAAATAATAAATGAACTAATATTATTAAGTAATCCCAATATTGATATGCCAACTATTTTTGTATGGCCCGAAGGAATTATTTCGGACGTTTATTTAAAAGATTTAAAGATTTACGAGGATTTATTTTCAAAAAAATTTAGCGAAAATCATTTAATAATTCTTGGGATTAATAGCTTAGAAAGTAAAAATGATGAAAATTTATATTTTAATTTATTGGCTGTATTTGATAATCATTTAAATTTAATTAATTCATATAAAAAAGTTAAATTAGTACCATTTGGGGAGTTTTTGCCATTTGAAAATTTTTTAAGTTTATTAGGTCTAAAAACTATTACTAATAATTATCAATCATATAGCAGAGGTAAAGAAGCTAATCATATTAGCATAAAATCAAATAAATTTAATTTAAGTTTTTTACCGTTAATATGTTATGAATTAATTTATTCTGGTGAGCTTTATAAAAGTAATAAATTTGATTATATTATAAATATTTCTGAGGACGGATGGTTTGGAGATTCTATTGGACCAAAGCAACACTTTGTACATGGTATTTTTAGATCAATTGAAAGTGGTAAATATATTATCAGATCTACAAATAATGGTATTTCAGCAATAATTAATCCTTCTGGTAAACTTGATAAAAGTGTCAATTTTGGGGATACTGGCTATATTGACTTTGTTGAAAGTAAAATTGTTAAAACAACAATATTTTCTAAATATGGTAATAAAATTTTTATATTTTTAATTTTACTATATATTTTTTTAATTTTTTCATTTAATAGAATAAAAAATGAGTAATTTAAAAAATTTTTTATTTACAAGTGAGTCAGTTTCTGAAGGTCATCCTGATAAAGTTTCTGATCGAATTTCAGATATGGTAGTTGATACTTATCTTTCAGAAGATCCTTTTTCAAGAGTTGCATGTGAAACTTTGACAACAACTAATAAAGTAGTTTTAGCAGGTGAGGTTAGAGGCCCAGAAATTAAAAAAGAAAAAATAATTCAAAAAGTTAGAGATTGTATTAAGGATATTGGATATGACCAAGAAGGTTTTACTTGGAGAGAAGCAACCAAGATAGAAAGTCATTTGCATTTACAATCTACAGATATTGCGATGGGTGTGGACTCATCAGGAAATAAAGATGAAGGAGCTGGTGATCAAGGGATAATGTTTGGTTATGCTTGTAATGAAACTGAAGAATTAATGCCAGCGCCAATTCATTATTCACATAAAATTTTAAGATTAATGGCTGCAGACAGAAAGTTAGGAAAATTAAAAAACATAGAACCAGATTCAAAGAGCCAAGTTACTTTTGAATATATTGATGGAAAACCCACTAGAGTAAAATCAGTTGTAATATCTTCACAACACTCTTCGGAAGTAGATCAGGCAAAAGTAAGAGAATTATTGAAACCTTATATGCTTAAATCTATACCAGAAAATTTTTTAAAAGATTTTGATGAAAAAGATTTTTATGTGAATCCAACTGGAAACTTTGTAATAGGAGGGCCAGATGGAGACTGTGGCTTAACAGGTAGAAAAATTATAGTTGATACTTATGGTGGTGCCGCACCTCATGGAGGAGGAGCTTTTTCTGGAAAAGACCCAACCAAAGTTGATCGCTCAGCAGCTTATGCTGCAAGATACATTGCAAAAAACGTAGTAGCTTCTAATATTGCTGATAAATGTTTAATTCAATTAGCTTATGCTATTGGTGTTTCAAAACCTTTGTCTATTTATGTAGATTTATTTGATAATGATTTAGAAAAAAATAAATTTATTTCAGAAAAAATTATGCAAAATTTTGACTTAAGTCCTAGGGGAATAAGAGAAATGTTAGTTTTAAATAAGCCAATTTATGAAAAAACATCAGCCTATGGGCATTTTGGAAGAATACCTGAGGATAATGGTGCATTTTCATGGGAAAAAATTGATAAAAAAAGCATATTTTCTAAATAGTAGCTATTGAATTAAAATAAAATCTTTATATATTCCATTTACATTATTGAAATTACAAAATGGGCATGTGCCCATTTTTTTTTGCAACTAATAAAAATATGTTAAATAAAAGAGCGGATAAATTAGAACTAATTAGAATAGCCGAAGCAGTAGCTTTAGAAAAGTCTATTGATAAAGAGCTAATAATCAATTCTATGGAGACAGGAATTGCTAAAGCGGCTAAATCTAAATTTGGCCAGGATAACGAAATTAAAGTTATAATAAATCGTGATAATGGCGATATAGGAATTTTTAGAAAATTATTAATTGTAGAGAAGCCAGAAAATATTAACGTAGAGATAAGCCTTGATGAAGCTACTAAATTAAATGAAGAACATAGTAATAAAAAAATTGGAGATGAGATTTTACAGCCATTGCCATCTTTTGATTTTGGTAGAATTGCGGCACAGACTGCGAAACAAGTAATAAGTTCTAATGTTCGAGAAGCAGAAAGAGAAAGGCAGTATAATGATTTTATAGATAAAAAAGATACAGTACTAAGTGGAATTGTAAAACGATTAGAATTTGGAAATGTTATAATTGACCTTGGAAAAACCGAGGCAATAATACAAAAAAATGAAATGATACCAAGGGAAAATATTAAAGCTGGAGATCGTGTTAAAGCTTATTGTTATGATGTAAGAAGAGAAACTAGAGGTCAACAAATATTTTTATCTAGAGCTCATCCCAAGTTTATGGAAAAATTATTTTTTCAAGAAGTACCAGAAATTTATGATGGATTAATTGAAATAAAATCATCAGCAAGAGATCCTGGAAGTAGAGCAAAGATTTGTGTAAAAGCTATTGATACATCACTCGATCCAGTTGGAGCTTGTGTAGGAATGAGAGGCTCAAGAGTACAAGCAGTAGTTAATGAGCTTCAAGGAGAAAAAATTGATATTGTAAATTGGTCTGAAGATCCAGCAATAATAGTCTCTAACGCATTATCACCAGCAGAAGTACAAAGAGTGAATGTTGATAGTGTTTCAAAAAAATTAGATGTAATATTAACAGAAGAAAATTTAAGTAAAGCGATTGGAAGAAGAGGTCAAAATGTTAGATTAGCTACTAAATTAATGAACTACGAAATTAATATAATGACTGATCAGGAAGACTCTGAGAGAAGACAGGTAGAATTCAAAGAAAAAACTGAAAATTTTGTTAAAAATTTAGAATTAGATGAAACTTTAGGACAGTTGCTAGTTGCAGAAGGTTTTTCATCTATTGATGATATTAAGGATAGTAAAGTGGAGGCTTTATTAAAAATTGAAGGGATTGAGGAAGATACTGCTAAAGCATTAATTGAAAGAGCGAAAGAATTTCATCAAAAAGATCAAAAAGAAATTTCTAATAAAATTAAAGATCTAGGATTAGAGAATGAACTTATTAATCACAAAGGTCTTACCCCTGGAATGTTAGTAACACTTGGAGAACAAAAAATTTTAAAATTATTAGATTTTGCAGATTTAGCATCAGATGAATTAACTGGTGGGTATGATATGGTAAAAGGAGAGAGAGTTAAAATTAAAGGATATTTAGAGGATTTTGCTTTATCAAAAGATGAAGCTGATGAACTTATTATGAGTGCAAGAAATAAAGTATATAAAGATTGATTGATGAAACATGGAAAACAAAAAAACAAAATTAACACTTTCTGGAATTGCAAAGAAATCTATTAAAAATATAGAATTAGCCAAGACTCAAAGTAAAAACTCAGTAGTTATAGAAAAAAGAACAGGTAAATACTCAAATAAAAGTGGATTTATCAAAACACATGGTACTAGGCCAAAAAGTAAAACTTTTACAGAACCTAGATCAAGTGCCTTTTCTAAGCCACATGCAATTGTAACAAATGATTTTGAGAAACGTAAACTTGCTGAACAGAGAGCAACAAGAAGACTTAAGGGTGAAGTGTCACCAAAAGACATAAAAGGAAAAATTGGGTCAAAAAAAAGAGAGTTAAAACTTACAGTTTCTAGAGCTTTAAGTGATGAAATTGAGAGCAAAACTAGAAGTATGGCATCTCTCAAAAGAGCAAAACAAAAAGAAAATAGAGATTTAAACAATCAAACAATTAGTGATAATTTAAAACCAATAAAAAGAGAAATTAATATTCCAGAGGCTATTACAGTTAGAGAATTAGCTAATAGAATGGCAGAACAATCAAGTAAAGTAATAAAATATTTATTTGGTATGGGTGTAACAGTTACAATAAACCAAAACTTGGCTGCTGACACAGCTGAGTACTTAGTTAAAGAATTTGGACACACACCAATTAGAGAAGTTAAAGCAGAAGAGATTGTACAAAAGATAAAAGAATCTAAATCAGAAAATTTAAAGAATAGACCACCTATAATTACAGTTATGGGACATGTAGACCATGGAAAAACTTCGGTGCTTGATGTATTAAGAAGCACAAATGTTGTTTCTGGAGAATTTGGAGGAATTACACAACATATAGGTGCATATCAAATTGAGCATCAATCAAATAAACTAACATTTATAGATACACCGGGTCATGCGGCATTTACTGAGATGAGAGCAAGAGGCTCTAAGTTAACAGATATAGTAGTTTTAGTTGTTGCAGCTGATGATGGTGTAAAACCCCAAACTATAGAATCTATAAGACATGCAAAAGCAGCAAATGTACCAATTGTTGTGGCAATAAATAAATGTGATTTACCAGAAGCCGATCCACAAAAAATTAAAAATCAATTATTAGAACACGAATTAATTGCTGAAGATTTGTCAGGTGATACTCTTATGGTAGAAATTTCAACTAAAACAAAAAAAAATTTAGATAAATTGATTGAGTCAATAATTTTACAAGCTGAAATTTTAGATTTAAAAACTGATTTTGAGTCTAATGCCACTGGAGTGGTTCTAGAATCAAAAATAGATATGGGAAGAGGAGCAGTAGTTACTGTAATTGTAACATCAGGAACATTAAAAAAAGGAGATTATTTTGTTAGTGGTTTAAGATGGGGTAAAACAAGAGCTCTAATAAATGATTTAGGGAAAAATATTAATGAAGCTTTGCCAGCTTCACCAGTTGAAGTTTTAGGTATAAATGGAGCATCAAAAGCTGGAGATGACTTTTTAGTTCTTAATAATGAGAAAGAAGCAAAAGCTTTAAGTGATGCCAGAATTCAAGAACAACAACAAGGTAAAAATCCATTAACTTTTGCAACACAAGAATCAGCCTTTAAAGATAAAGTTGCTGAAGAATTAAATATAATAATTAAATCTGATGTCCATGGTTCGTCTGAAGCAATTAAAAGTGCAATAACCCAAATTAAACATGAAGAAGTAAAACCAAAAATTATTTTATCAGATATAGGAATGATAACTGAAACTGATGTTAGTTTAGCAAAAGCATCAAATGCAGTCTTAATTGCATTTAATGTTAAACCCACTAAAGAGGCAAAATTATTGGCTGAAAAAGAAAAGATAATTATTTCTTCTTATAATATTATTTATGAAGTTTTAGATTTTATAAAAAAAGGTATGTCAGGGTTATTAACCCCAGACATAAAAGAAGATATTATTGGTTCTGCAGAAATATTAGAAATATTTAAAGTTTCGAGCGCTGGAAAAGTTGCTGGGTCAAGAGTGAAGGATGGCATAATAACAAGTACTGCTAATGCGAGACTAATAAGAGATGGAACTATTATACATACTGGAAAAATAGGTAGTATTTTTAGAGAAAAAAACCAAGTTAAACAAGCTGAAGCAGGACAAGAATGCGGAATAATATTAAAAGGCTATCATGATTATCAAAAAAAAGACATAATAGAGGCATTTAGCTCAACATCTACTGAGAGAGCAATTTAATGGCAGGCAGAATAGGAAAACCAGTTTCACAAAGACAACTTCGAGTTGGCGAAATGATAAAACAATCATTAGGAATGATTTTTATAAAGAATGAAGCTAAAGTTCCAAATTTAGAAACTAATAATATAACGATTACAGAAGTAAAAATGAGTCAAGATTTAAAAATAGCTAGAGCATATGTTTTACCTTTAGGAGGGATAGACGCAGAAGCAAAAATTAAAATATTAAAAGAAAATTCTTTTTTAATCAGAAAGACATTATCAAAAAAGATTATAATGAAATTTTTACCCAAAATTCTTTTTGAAAAAGATGAGTCTTTTGAATATGCAGAAAAAATAGAAAACTTAATAAAACAAACTAATAAATAGGAAAAAAAAATAATATGATAAAAAAAACAGAAGAATTAAAAATGCATGATAAGGACACTGGTTCTTCGGAGGTGCAAATTGCATTATTAACAGACAAAATTGAAACTCTTTCAAAGCACATTAAGGAATTTAAAAAAGATAAACATTCCTCAGTTGGCTTATTAAGAGCAGTAAATAGAAGAAAGAAATTGTTAGAATATTTGAAAAAAAATAAAATGGATTCTTACAAAAATGTATTAACAAAGTTGAATTTGAGAAAATAGACAGAAGGAAATGGAAATTAGATGTTCAAAGTATATAAGAAGGAAATTGAAGTAGCAGGAAAGAAAATAAGTTTAGAAACAGGTAAAGTAGCAAGACAGGCAGACGGAGCAATCATCGCTTCATGTGGTGAAACAGTTATTTTAGCAACAGTGGTAGGAGCAAAGAAAGTAAATCCAGATATGGATTACTTTCCATTATCAGTTAACTACCAAGAAAAATATTATGCAGGTGGAAAAATACCTGGGGGATATTTTAAAAGAGAAGCAAGACCAACTGAGAGTGAAACATTAATCTCAAGATTAATTGATAGACCAATCAGGCCTTTGTTTCCTGATGAATTTAAAAATGAAGTACAGTTGTTACCAACAGTAATTTCATATGATAAAGAAAACCAACCAGATATCTTAGCAATCACAGCTTCATCAGCGGCATTAGCGATTTCAGGAATGCCTTTTATGGGCCCTGTAGGAGCATCTAGAGTAGGTTATGTTGATGGTAAGTATATTCTTAATCCATCAAAAGCTGAGTTAGAAAACTCAAGTTTAGATTTAGTTGTAGCAGGCACTAAAGATGCTGTGCTTATGGTTGAGTCTGAAACCAAAGGTTTATCTGAAGAAGTAATGTTAGCTGCAGTTAAATTTGGTCACGAAGGATTTGTTCCAGTAATCAAAATGATTGAGGAACTTGCAAAAGAATGCAGAAAACCCGAGTGGACTGTTGAGAAAAAAGATTTATCTGAAGTTAAGAAAAAACTTGAAGCAACTTTTACAGATGATTTGAAAAAAGCTTTTGCAACAAGAGATAAGCAAGATAGATCAAATCAAATTTCAGAAATTACTGATAAAGCTAAAAAACTTTACGAAGAAGATGAAAATTATACTGATCTCGATGTAAATAGTCAGTTAAAAAATCTTGAAAAATCTATTGTCAGAACAGATATTCTTAAAAACAAAAATAGAATTGATGGCAGAAGTTTATCTGACGTGAGACCTATTTCATGTGAGGTAGGTGTTTTACCAAGAACACACGGTTCAGCATTATTTACACGAGGTGAAACACAAGCAATTGTTGTTGCTACTTTAGGTACATCTGATGATGAACAAAGACTTGAGAGTTTAGATGGACAGCAGAGAGAACGATTTATGCTTCACTACAATTTTCCTCCTTTTTCAGTTGGTGAAACTGGAAGAATTGGAACTGGTAGACGTGAAATTGGTCATGGTAAATTAGCATGGAGAGCAATTAATTCTTCATTACCTTCAAAAGAAGCGTTTCCATATACTTTTAGAATAGTGTCAGAGATTACAGAGTCTAACGGTTCATCTTCAATGGCCACTGTTTGTGGAACATCCCTAGCATTAATGGATGCAGGAGTTCCAATTAAAGAACCAGTTGCAGGTATTGCAATGGGATTAATTAAAGAAGGTGATGATTTTAGTGTCCTATCAGATATTTTAGGTGATGAAGATCACTTAGGAGATATGGACTTTAAAGTTGCTGGAACTAAAGATGGAATTACTTCACTTCAAATGGACATCAAAATTACTGGTATTACTTTTGAAATCATGGAGCAGGCTTTAAAGCAAGCTAAAGATGGAAGAATTCATATCTTAGGTGAAATGAATAAAGCTTTATCAGCTTCAAGAGATGAAGTTGGAAAACATACTCCAAAAATGGAACAGATTACAGTTGATAAAAAAGATATCGCTGCTGTGATTGGAAAAGGTGGTGCAACGATCAGAGAGATTGTTGAAAAATCAGGTGCAAAAGTTGATGTGAATGATGAAGGGGTTGTGACAGTTGCTGCTCCAGATGAAGAGTCTAGAAACATCGCTATGCAGTTTATTAAAGACATCACCGCAAAAGCTGAACTGAATAAAATTTATTCAGGTAAAGTAATGAAGATTATGGAATTTGGTGCATTTGTAAATTTCTTAGGAAAACAAGATGGTCTAGTTCATATTTCAGAATTAGCAGACAAAAGAGTGGCTAAAGTTACTGACGTTGTCAAAGAAGGCGACGAAGTAAAAGTTAAAGTGATAGGTTTCGATAGAGGTAAAGTTAAACTTTCTATGAAACAAGCTGCTGAGTAGTACTTTAAGTAAAATTCTAAACCCCTGGAAAGCAATTTCTAGGGGTTTTTAAGAAATATTTTTAGGATCTGGCATCCCAACCTTATTGTATCCAGCATCTACGTAGTGAATTTCACCAGTAACACCGTTTGCAAGGCCACTTAATAGATATAATGCTGAATTACCAACATCATGAATATCTACGTTTCTTTTAAGAAAAGAATGATCTTCATTCCATTTATATAAGAATTTTGCATCTCCAATAGCAGAAGCTGCCAATGTTTTGATAGGTCCTGCACTTATAGCATTTACTCTCATACCTTTAGCTCCTAAATCTCTTGCAAGATATTTAACACTTGCTTCAAGCGCTGATTTACAAACACCCATTACATTATAATTTGGAATAGCTTTAGTAGATTCATAAGTTAAAGTTAACATGCTACCACCTTTTTTCATTATCTTAGAAGCTTCTTTTGCAACTTCAGTAAATGAAAAACATGAAATTAACATGCTTCTTAAAAAATTTTCTCTAGATGTATTTAAATATTGACCTGATAATTCTGATTTATCTGAAAAAGCTACTGCGTGAACCACAAAATCAATTTGTCCCCACTGAGATTTAATATCTTTAAAAAGTTTTATTACTTCTTCTTTGTTTTCAACATCACAACTAAATGTTGCCTTTGAATTTAATTTTTCAGCTAAAGGAATAACTCTTTTCTTTAATGCATCTCCAAGATATGTGAATGCAAGTTCTGCTCCAGCTTCAGCAAGTTTTTGTGAAATTCCCCAAGCGATAGATCTTTCATTGGCAACTCCCATGATCAATCCTCTTTTACCCTTCATCAAACTCATTTAGACCTTTTCAAAAATTAAAGTTGCATTTGTTCCACCAAAACCAAAACTGTTTGACATTACAGAGTTCAATTTAACATCTGTTTCGGTTTTGGTAACGATTGGAAATTTTTTAGCCTCATCATCCATGTCATTGATATTAGCTGAAGCGGTGATGAAGTTATTTTTCATCATAATTAAACTATAAATTGCTTCATGAACTGAAGCAGCACCTAGTGGGTGACCAGATAAAGACTTAGTTGAGCTAATTTTTGGTATCTCAGCACCAAATGCTTCTCCAATACTTTTAAGCTCTGTTATATCTCCTACTGGAGTTGAAGTTCCGTGAGTGTTTAAGTAATCTATTTTGTTTTTTGCGGTATCTAAAGCCATCTTCATACATCTGACAGCACCTTCACCTGATGGAGCCACCATATCATGCCCGTCAGAAGTCGCGCCATAGCCTGTTAATTCAGCATATATGTTTGCACCTCTTGCTTTTGCGTGTTCGTACTCTTCAAGTACCAAAACTCCACCACCACCAGCTATCACAAAGCCATCTCTGGTCTTGTCATATGCCCTTGAAGCAGTTTCAGGTGTATCATTATATTTAGAGGACAAAGCAGTCATAGCATCAAACATTGCAGTCATTGCCCAATGCAATTCTTCGCTACCACCTGCAAAAACAACATCTTGTTTATCCATTTGTATTAGTTCACTTGCATGACCAATACAGTGTCCGCTTGTTGCACAAGCAGAACTCATTGTATAATTTACACCTTTAATTTTAAAAGGAACAGCAAGTGTTGCTGATGATGTACTAGCCATAGTTCTTGGCACTATGAAAGGGCCCATTAATTTTGGAGTTTTAGATCTAGTTTTATCCGCAGCAACAATAACATTTTCTATTGAAGGACCACCAGAACCCATAACTATTCCAGTTTTAAAATTACTGACATCTTTTTCTTCTAAACCAGAGTCAGTAATAGCTTCTTTCATCGCAATGTAGTTATAGGCAGAACCAGACCCCATGAATCTAATTGTTTTTCTATCAACGTGATCCTCAAGTTTTATATTTGGTTTACCATGAATATGACTTTTTAAATTATGTTCTTTATATTCTTCTGAAAAAGATATGCCTGATTTTGAATTTAAGAGAGATTCATAAACTTCATTTTGATTGTTGCCCAAACAAGAAACAATACCCAAACCTGTAACCACTACTCGTCTCATTATTTAAATAATCCTACCTTTAAACTTTCTGCTGTGTATATTTTTTTGTCATCTGCTAATACAATGCCATTAGCAAGACCAACTGTTGTACCTCCAGGAGCCATAATTTTTTTCATATCAATTTCATATTTTACTTTTTTAACATTTTTTAAAACTTCACCTGTAAATTTAACAGCACTAACACCTAAAGCTCTTCCTTTTCCTGGTTTACCTAGCCAACCAAGGTAAAATCCAACTAATTGCCACATTGCATCCAAACCTAGACAACCTGGCATAACAGGATCGTCTTTAAAATGACACTCAAAGAACCAAAGATTATCTTTAATATCGAGTTCTGCTTTTAAGGATCCTTTTTTAAAGACTCCATTGTCTTCATTGATTTCTGTTATTCTATCAAACATAAGCATTGGTGGAAGCGGTAATTTTGCATTACCTGGACCAAAAAGTTCTCCATTTCCGCAATTTATTAGCTCTTCATATGTGAATGAGTTTTTTTTCATAAATTTAAGCACCTTAATACTTGATTTATTGAGATTATAATATAGAAATAGTTTAGAACTATTATAAACAATAATGAGTAATTTAAATATTTACACTAAAAAACTAAGAGAATCTAGCTTAAGGCCCACAAGACAAAGATTAAAAATATGTGAAGTGCTTTTTTCTCCTGATAAAACTTTCCATTTTACAATAAATGATCTTACTAAAATTTTAGAGGAAAAATTAAGTGAAAAAATTTCTCTAGCCACAGTTTACAACACAGTTCATGCCTTTAAAAAAAAAGGTTATTTAAAAGAAATTTCGATTAATTCTGACAAAAGCTATTTTGATACAAATGTTACAGATCATCACCATTTCTTTGACGAGGATACGAATGAATTAATAGATTGTGGTGATAAGGAAATTGATTCTATAAATATTAAAAAAAACATTACTGGAAAGAAAATAAAATCAGTAGAGGTATTGATCAAAGTTGCAACTGATAATCAAAATCAAAATTAATTTAATTATATCAATAACTTAACATTTACATTAAAATAATTCTAAACTGTTGACATGAAATTTAGAATGATTATATATTAATACAATCATTAAGGAGAAAAATATGTCATTAAAAGGAACTAAAACAAAAGAAAACTTAGAGGCTGCTTTTGCTGGTGAAAGCCAGGCAAACAGAAGATATCTTTACTTTGCACAAAAAGCTGACATTGAAGGATACAATGATGTGGCATCTGTGTTTAGATCAACTGCTGAAGGTGAAACAGGCCATGCACATGGTCATCTGGAGTATCTAGAAGAAGTAGGAGATCCTGCTACTGGTTTACCTATTGGTGAAACTAAAGCTAATTTAGTTTCAGCTGTTCAAGGCGAAACACATGAGTATACAGACATGTATCCAGGTATGGCAAAAACAGCTAGAGAAGAAGGTTTCGAAGAAATTGCTGATTGGTTTGAAACATTAGCAAAGGCTGAAAAGTCCCACGCGGGTAAATTTCAAAAAACTTTAGAATCTATTTCGTAAAAAAAAATAATTTTAATGGTGGGAATTATCCCACCATTAATTCCTAAAAATATTAAATACATGAGTAAAGAAGGTAGTACAGAAGCACCTATCAGACATCCAATAGATTTTGAGCATCCGGATTTTTTAAATCCTGAAAAATTAGATACCGAAATGAGAAGAGTATTTGATATTTGTCATGGTTGCAGAAGATGTTTTAATTTATGTGACTCTTTCCCAAAATTATTTGACATGATTGATGATTCAAAAAATGAAGATGTTGAAAGTTTATTAAGTAAACAATTTGAGCCAGTGGTAGATGCTTGCACATTATGTGATATGTGCTTTATGACTAAGTGTCCTTATGTACCGCCTCATGATTTTAATTTAGATTTTCCTCATTTAATGCTGAGATATAGAGTAGCCCAAAAGAAATTAAATAAATTACCATTAATACCATCACAATTAGCTCATATAGACAGAAATGCAAAAATTGGTGTAATGTTTTCATCAATAATAAATTGGTTTTCTAATATAAAAAATAAGTTTTTTAGAAAAATATTGGAATTATTTACTGGAATTGATATGCGGGTTGAGCTTCCAGTTTATAATTCAGAGACGTTTACAAATTATTTTAAAAAAAATAAAGATCTAATAAACATTGATTTAGCAAAAAAAAATAGAAAAGTTGTAATTTATTCCACATGTTTTGTTAATTTTAATAAAAAAAATACAGGTATTGCCGCTTTAAAAGTTTTAAAAAAAAATGGTGTTGAGGTTCAGGAAGCCTATCCAGGATGCTGCGGAATGCCTTTTTTAGAGCAGGCAGATTTACCAAAAGTTGTAGAGCAAGCTAAAAAAGTTTCTCAGGATTTATTAAAATGGGTAGATAAAGGATACAAGATTATTACACTTACAGCTAGCTGTGGATTAATGTTGAAGTTTGAGTGGCCGTTGCTTTTGCCAAATGATGAAAATATTAAAAGACTTTCAAAAAGTGTGAGCGATATAGATGAATATATTGTTGATATAGCACAAAATGAGGGCCTAGCAGAGGGTTTGCAAGAAATAGATGGTGGAGTGACAGTCCATAATGCGTGTCATGCTAGAGCTCAAAATATGGGAATTAAGGCTAGAGATATGTTGAAATTTATTCCAAACATAAAAATGGATGTTGTTGAAAGATGTGCAGGACATGGAGGAACTTTTGGAGTGATGAAAGAAACTCACAATCTTGCATTAAAAGTAGGAAGGCCAACTGCGAGACAAATTAAAAATAAAAATAATAAGTATATGGCCTCTGATTGTCCTTTAGCTGGTAAACATTTAAAACAACTTGAGACAGATACAAACATTACTAATGATGAGGCACTACACCCCATAGAGTTAATGGCAAAAAGTTATAGATTATAGTAATGAGTAAAGAAAAAAGAAAAATTGAAAAATCAGATTTAATTGCTGAAAAAATTTATTCTAACACCAGAAGACAAATTAGAAAAAAACTTGTTGAATATAAAAAAAATAGAAGAATAGCACTTGGACCTTATGCAACTTTTTATTTTGAAAGCTTTGAAACTATGCTGGCACAAGTTCAAGAAATGTTACATATTGAAAAAGGAGGAGATGAACAATTAGAAGATGAGTTAAAAGCTTATAATCCTTTAGTTCCAAATGGAAAAGAACTTACCGCAACTTTAATGTTTGAAATTGACAATCCAGTTTCTAGAGCATCATTTTTGAGTAAAGTAGGTGGGATAGAAAAAAAAGTATTTATAAAAATTGACAACGAAATTATTAAAGCAATGCCCGAAAAAGATTTAGATAGAACATCTGCGGAAGGTAAAGCATCATCGGTACAATTTATTCATTTTAAGTTTAATGATAATCAAATTGCACAATTTAAATTAGGTAAACTAAGTATTGAACTTGGAATTAATCATAGAGAATATTCTCACACTACAAAATTAACAGAAGAAAATATGAAGTCATTGTCATCAGATTTTATTTAATAGATCCCCATATATCATTAGTTTTGATCCACCCCGAATATTTATCAGTTCTTATATTGCACCAGGAGCTTTTACATTTTTTAATAACTAATAATCTTCCCTTTTCTAATCTTGCAATTGGATTAGAAAAATCAGATGATTTTTTAAATAAAATTTTGTCTTCTAATATAATAATAGAATTTGATTTCTTAAGTTGTGATATATGAATCCATCCACTATTATTTTTTAGATCTACAATTCTTCGAAAATTTTCTTTTTTATCAATTTGTTTTACAGGTAAATTTATTTTTTTGTATATATATTTAATTT
>CACGJS010000008.1 GCA_902573385.1 uncultured Pelagibacteraceae bacterium
CAGCAATTATTTTCTGAGGCAAAACTATTTACAGATTGGTATGTAAAAAAAAAAATGTCTGGGAAAAAATTATCAAAATTTAATTTTCAAATAAATAAACAAATAAATTTTCTATTATCTAAGCTTAAATTAAAAAATGATGTCTTTGTACATAGAGATTTTCATGTCTCTAATTTAATGAAGCATAAAAAAGAATTAGGAGTTATAGATACGCAGGATGCTTTAATTGGTAATAGAGCTTATGATTTGGCGTCTTTAATTGACGATGTAAGATTTAAATCAAATAAAAAATTGAAAGATAATATCTATAACTATTATATAAAATTGAATAAAAAAAATCTTAATGAGGTTAATTTTTTAAATGATTTTGAAATATTGTCAGTGCTTAGAAATATGAAAATAATAGGTATTTTTACAAGATTAGCTTTTAGAGATAAAAAAAAAAAATACTTAAAACTAATACCTTATGCTTGGAAGTTAATTGAATTAAGAATTAAAAATAATGACACATTTAAAGATCTTAAAACTATATTAGATCTTAGTTTTTCAAAGAAAGTAAAAACTTATAAATGAAAATAAATACAGCATTAATTCTATGTGCAGGATACGGTAAAAGATTGAATCCATTAACCCTGAAGGAACCCAAGCCTCTTTTGAGAATCAATGAAATTACGCTACTAGAAAACTGTATTAATTTAATAGAATCTCTGGACATTAAAAAGGTAATAATAAATACTTTTTATTTAAAAGAAAAGATTGAAAATTTTTTAAATAAAAAAAAATTTAACTTAGAAATTCAAATTATCAATGATGGAAAAACTATCTTAAATACAGGGGGAGGAATTTTAAATATGATGAACTCTTCAAATGAATTAGATTTTTTAACTTTGAATCCAGACACTGTTTGGAATAATAATTATATTAGATTTATTAAAAATATGGAGAAATTTTATTTTTCTAACAAAATTAAAAATATTCTTTTACTTGTTAATAAAAATCTTAGTTTTGATAAAAAATTAAAAGGTGATTTTAATCTTATAAAAAACATAATAAAAAAAGATAAAAAAAAGGAATTAATTTATACGGGCTGTCAAATAATTAATAAAAATTTATTTAATTCACACTTTGTTAGTGATTTTTCAATATTAGAAATTTGGAATGAATTAGTTAAAAAAAATGAGTTGTATGGCTATGAAAGTACAGAAAAGTTTTATCATCTAACAAATCTTGAAATTTATCAACAATTATTAAAAAATAATTAAATCTTTGGCTCTATCTTTGTCTAAATATTTACATTCAAGAATTTCTTGTTTTGAATTTAAATTAATTATAAGTGGATTACCCGTTGGTATTTCAAGGAGGGTTATTTTGTTATTATCTAATTTAAATAAAAATTTACATAGTGCTCTAATTGAATTTCCATGAGCTGAGATTAAAATATTTTTATTTTCTAATAGCTTATTTTTAATGTCTGAATTATAGAATTCTATTACTCTTTCATAAGTATCTTTAAGAGACTCAGTGTCCGGTATTTTTTCTACTGGAATTTTTTTATAAATCTCAATATTTAATGGATGATAAGGGTTACTTCTATTTAACGGAGCAGGCTTAATATCCCAAGATCTTCTGAATTTATGAATTTCATCTTCACCAAGTTTTTTTCTCATTTCATCTTTGTTTAATCCAGTTAGTGCACCGTAGTGTCTTTCATTTAATTGCCATGCTTTTATAGGCTCATCTTTGTTTCCTAAAGTATCTTGAATAAGTTTTAGAGTATTAATTGCTCTTAATTGAAATGATGAAAAAAAATAATCTATATTAAATTTTAAATCTTTAATATATTCACCAGATTTATATGCTTCCAGCTTTCCCTTAGATGTAAGATCTACATCTACCCAACCAGTAAATCTATTTTCTAAATTCCATTCACTTTGACCATGTCTGACTAAAATTAAATGAGGCATTTGATATATTTTGATAACTGATAAAAATGATAAAATAAATATAATTATTATGAAAAAAAAAGATAGTATTTTAATTAACTGTTTTCATTGTTTTAATCTAATATTGATATTGATTTATTTGTATCCTGGAAGCATATTTGGTTATATTTTTTATAATAATACTTTAATTCAACCTCAAATTACTCAAGATTTTTTAATCTCCTCTAATCATTTTTATTTATTTATTCTTTTATCTACATTGGGAGTCTTCGCTTATAAAAATACCAAGAAAATTAATTTTTTGATTAACTATCTGTTTTTATTATCTATCGTTTTAGAACTTTTTCATATACTTGTTCCAAATAGGAGTTTTGAGTTCAGCGATTTATTTGGCAATATTATAGGTGTTGTAGTAATTGTAGTTTTTTATAAAATTAAAAAAAAATATGAATAAAATAATTAATATTTTTTTATCTTTATTAATCTTATTAATTCCTGCATGTTCCTCTGTTCCTAAAAATACATCAAGTAGTTGCTCAATATTTAATGAAAAATACTTATGGTATAAACATACTAAAAAAGTTGAAGATAAATGGGGCACTCCTATTTACATTCAATTAGCTATAATTAAGATGGAGTCTAATTTTGACTGGTTAGCAAAACCTAAAAGACAAAAAATATTTAAAGTTATACCTTTTAAAAGACCCTCAAGTTCATTTGGTTATTCACAAGCAGTTAAGGGAACATGGAAACAATACAGAAATGAAACAGGAAATAAACTAGCTTCTAGAACAAGTTTTAAAGATAGTGTTGATTTCATAGGTTGGTATACAAACAAAACAGAATCTATTTTAAAAATATCAAAAAAAGATGCCTTTCGACAATACTTAGCTTATCATGAGGGATGGGGAGCTTATAAAAATTATAAGAAAAATCAAAAAGTAATTATTTTAGCTAAAAAAGTTAAAAATCAGTCTGATAAATATAAAAATCAATTAAAAAAATGTCAGAAGATATTAAACAAAAATAAATATATAATTTTTTAGTGTAGTTGTTTTTTTAAATCTATATCAACTGCATCAATTCTTTTAGTATTTTTAGCAAGAGTCAGATACATTGTTGGTGTTATATATAATGTAAAAAAAGTAGATATAATCATTCCACCAAGAATAGTTGCACCTACTGCTAATCTAGAAGTTTCCCCAGCTCCTGGTCCAATATTTCCAATTACTAATGGTAACATTGCAATCATTGTGCTTATAGAGGTCATCATAATTGGTCTAAATCTAAGCTCACAAGCTTCTTTAATTGATGCTTCTATATTTTTTCCTTTAGCTCTTAATTGATTAGCATAGTCAACAATAAGAATACTGTTTTTAGTGGAAATTCCAATTAGTATTACAAGCGCAATTTGAGAGAAAATATTAATTGAACTGTTTAAAAATAAAATGAATATTAAACCACCAAATAAAGCAAGTGGAACAGTTAATATTATTATGAATGGATGTATAAAAGAGTTAAAGGTCGCCGCCATTACCAAATAGGCAGTTAATAAAGCTAACCCAAAAATGATAAATAATTCATTGCTAGTTTCTTTTAATTCTTCTGATTTTCCTTTCCATGCAATTTGATTATTTATATTTGTGTCAGATAAAGCTTGCTCTAAATAATTGATCGCTTCTGAAAGGGTATATTTTTCAGATATATTTGCAGATATAGTTACAGCTCTTTGTCTGTTATATCTTGCTAATTTTTTTGCTGACCCTTCTTCTTTAAATTCAACTAAATTTGCTAATGAAATTAATTTACCTGTAGTATTTGATCTTACAAAAATTTTTGTTAAGCCTTCTTTATTTCTCCTATCGACTAAATATTGTTGAAGGATAATAGGATATTCTTTTCCTAGTTTATTAAATTTAGTTACTGTTTTACCTCCGTAAAGGGTTTCTAGAGTTTTTCCAATTGACTCTGTTGAGACTCCTAAATCTTTAGCTTTATTTTTATTAATAGATAATTTTATTTCTGGTTTATTTCTTGAATAATCTGACTCTATTCTCGATAAATTTTTATTTTTTCTTAATACTGATATGATTTCATTTTGTTTTTTTTCTAGCTCTTCATAACTATTACCTAATAGAACCATTTGTACAGGTTTATTGTAGCTAGATATTCTAATTGATTGTGGAGAAATAGGAAATGCAACAGTTTCTGGAACTGTAACAATTTTTCCAATTGCCTGTCTCATTACAGTTTGTGAGTTTTGTTTTCTATTTTTCCAGTCGTCTAGTAAAGCAATAATTATAAAACTATTAAAAGAATTTTTATTGCTGCCAAATCCAGGAACTCTCATGATAAATCTTTTGTAAGGGCTGTTTTCGGTTTGAAGCAAAGGAATTAATCGCTTCTCTACATCCTCAGCTCTTTTTTCTGTATACTCAAATGAACTTCCTTCATCGGTAAAACCAAGAACAAGATAAACACCTCTATCTTCCATGGGTAATAGTTCTTTTTTTGTAAAGTTATATAAAATACTAGATCCAATAATTATTAAAATTAAAAATGCAACAATAGTTTTTTTCTTGTATAACCAGAATAAAAGAGTTTCTTGATAGAACTTTGAAAAAGATTTAAAAAATTTATCAAATTTTACAACAACAAAATTTTGCTTTGGTTTTTTTATTAAAAATTTACTTCCAAGCATTGGTGATAAAGTTAAAGCCACAAATGAAGACACTATAATTGAAAAAGACAATGCTATTGCAGTTTCTCTAAATAGAGTACCAGCAATTCCATCAATAAAAATTAAAGGTAGAAATACTGCAACTAAAATTAAAGTTGTGGCTATGATTGCAAAACTAATTTGTTTTGATCCCTTGTATGCTGCAATCAATGGGGTTTCTCCACTTTCAATTCTTCTATATATTGCATCAGTCATAATTACAGAGTCATCTGTGATGATGCCGATTGCTAAAATAAAACTTAAGAGAACAAATATATTTATTGATAGTCCAAATAAATAAATTCCCAAAAAAGATGCTATTAAACTAACAGGCAAAGCAATTGCTGGAACAATTACTGCCTTAAGATTACCTAAAAATAAATAAATAATTGCAACAACTAATAAAAATGCAATTATTAAAGTTTTGTATACTTCTTGTATTGCAGTACCTACATATGTTGCTCGGTCAAATGCAACCTCCATACTAATACCATCTGGTAATGTTTTTTTTACTTCAATTATTTTTTTTCGAATATTTTTAGATAATTCAACAGTTGATGCACCACTTTTTGCATAAATACCAATGCCAACAGTTTTTTGATTTAAAGCATTTTTTGTTTGTGCTTTAAAAAGAGTTTTCTCAGATACTGGTCCAAATTCTACATTTGCAATATCCGAAAGTCTTATAATGCTATTTTTAATTTTTTTTATTGGTAGTTGTTTTAATTTATCAATGTCATCATAAGATTTATCTAAATTTAAAGTTAAATCTATATTATTAGCCTCAAGAGTACCTGCAGGTAAGCTAACATTTTCTTTTCTTAAAGCTCCTTCAACTTCTTGAATAGTTAAGTTGTTAGCTGCCAGTTTAATTGGATCAATCCACACTCTTACACTTAAATCCCTTAAACCACCGGTCATTATTCTTCCAACATTTTTAACACTTGAAAATTGGTCAACTAGATATCTTTCAGTGTAATCTCCAAGATCTAAATCATTCCAGGTTGATGAAGTTACCGATAACCACATAGTAGTCGTAAATCCAGCTGCTTGTTTTAATATTTGAGGTGCGTTCGCTTCACTTGGCAAGTTGTCGACAACTCTTGCAACTCTTTCTCTTATATCGTTAGCTGCATTGTCTAAATCAATATCTGTATTAAACTCTACATTAATTGTGCTACTACCATTTTCTGATGATGAATCGATATTTTTAATCCCCTCAGCTCCACCAACAACATCCTCAATGACTTGAGTAACTTCTTGGTCAATAATTGGTGCTGATGCAGATTTATAATCTACTTTAATTTGTACAACGGGTGGCTGTAATCCATCTGGCAATTCTCTGACTGGTAATTTTGAAAAAACAAATATCCCAAATACAATTAGTATAAGTGACATTACCCAAGCAACAACTGGTCTTCTTATACTTACATCAGTTATATACATTATTTTTTAATTGGTTTAATTTTACCTCTTGGACGAACTTTTTTTAGTCCTTCTGCAACAATGTTTTCTCCTTCAATTAATCCAGATAGAACTTCGACATAGCCACTATCTCTTATTCCAATTTTAATTTCAGTTTTGTTTGTGATATTTTTTTCTGAAACTTTATATACATAGATTTTATCGCCTTCTAACATTATACTTGTGTCTGGTATTCCAAGAGAATTTCTTTCATTGTAATTAACTGTGACTTCTAGAAGTGAGCCTGGAATTAACTCAGCATCTTCATTATCAATCTTAACTCTTATTAAAAGACTTCTTGTTTCTGCATTTATTCTGCTTGAAACAGCATAAACTCTTCCATTATAAATTTTGTTTTTATTACCAGAGAATTTAGCAGTTATAGGAAGTCCTTTTTTAATTACAGATGCAAAGATTTCTGGAATTTTTAGGTCAGAATAAATAACCGAATTATCATCCAATGTAATAATAATTGAGCTATTAGAATCCAGAATATCACTTGTTAATCCCCTGTAACCTAAAACACCGCTGAATGGAGCAACAATATTTTTATCCTTAAGTTTTACTATTAAATCACCTTTTTTAACATATTCTTTAAGATCTAATTCTGTAATTAAGTCGCTTCTTTTAACTCTAAATGAATCATTTTTTTTTGAAACGGCTGTTCCAAAACTTTCAATTTTTTGTGAAAAATTAGTTTTGACAACTTCTGTTACAATAATTCCTGGAGGAGGTCTTTTACCAAATTTTTTTGCAAAATGTTGTCCAATTAACATTCTTCCCACAATAACTATTGTTATTATTAAAAAAAATATAATTATTACAGAGGTAATTTTAGTCGATCTTTTCATAATTTAAATTTTTCCATATTCACTCCATGATCCATCATAAACTTTAGGCATATATTTATTATCTATTAGAGAATAAGCAAGAGCTAAAACTGATGCAGTAACACCCGAGCCACAAGAAAATACAAGATTTACATCAAGATCACATTTCGTAGACTTAAATTTTTCTAGAATTTTATGTTTACCTATAAAGGTATTGTCATTATTTATTAATTCTGAAAAAGGTAAACAAAAAGAATTTTGTATTGAACCACTTCTTAATCCTTTTCTTGGTTCGGAAATCTTACCTTCAAATCTTTCTCTACTTCTTGCATCAATAACTTTAAACTCTTTAGAATTAATATTTTTGTCTATTTCTTTTTTACTTTTTACTAGTTCTTTTTTTTCAGTAGCTTTATAAATCGATTCTTTTTTTTTAGGTAAGATGGTAGTTGTTTTTTTCTTTTCTTTATTCCATTTTTTTAAACCACCATTTAATACATGTATAAGATTTGGATTATGACCAAAATAAATAAAATTATACCAGCACCTACAAGAGCTAATCACGTCTGAATTATCATAAACTACTATTTCATCTGTGTTTTTAATTCCCATATTTGAGACAATTTTTTCCCAACTATCTTTATTTGTAAGCATATGTGGTAAGTCTGTATTTTGATTTGAATTTTTATCTAAATCAAAAAAAATAGCATTTTGTATATGTTGTCTTAAATATTCCTTAAAACCATTTCTATTTGTTTGTGGCATATGCCAAGAACAATCAATAATTTTAACCTTGGATAAATTTTCATTTAGCCAGTCAGTAGTTACTAAAGACATATTATTTTTTTTCTAAGTATTTTTGATGATATTCTTCAGCCGGACAATAGTTTTTAACTATAGATATATTTGTTACTACATTACCAGATAGTTTATCATTAATTTTTTTTTTTATTTTTTCAGCAATAATTTTTTGGTTTTCATCTAAATAAAAAATTTCACTTCTGTATTGTGTACCAAAATCTGGACCTTGTGAATTCAAAGTAGTTGGGTCATGTATTTCAAAAAAGAATTCTAAAATTTTTTCATAGGAAATTATTTTAGGATCATAATCTAATTTTACTACTTCGGCATGATTTGTTTTACCTGTGCAGACTTCTTTATAGTTTGTTTCTTTATTATTCCCTCCACAGTAGCCAACTTCAGTTTTAATTATACCTTCTAGTTTACTGAATTTTATTTCGGGCCCCCAAAAACACCCTAAACCTAAAATTGCTATTTTCATTGATTATACTTTAATTTAATCTACAAATTATTCTTATGTTATCAAAAAATCAATTGGGCTTTTTGTACATGTTTATGTCAGTATGTGCATTTTCTATAATGGATTTGATAGTTAAATGGTCAGAACATTATCCATTAGGACAAGTATTATTTTTTAGAGGCTTTTTTGGTATGGTGTTGTATTTTTTTATAATACCTAGAAAAAGAATTAAAAATTTTTATTATACAAAAAGGGTAGGTTTACACTTTTTAAGATGTTTATTTGGATTAATAGCTATAATTGCAATATTTATTGCATTACGAAACTTACCACTTGCTACTGTAGTTAGTATTTCTTTTGCAGCTCCTATTTTTACTACAATTTTTTCAATTTTTTTTTTAAGTGAGAAAGTTGGTTTCTACAGATGGCTCGCAGTATTAATTGGGTTTATAGGAATTATTGTAATAACAGAGCCAGGTTTTCACTCTTTGAATTTATATTATATTTATCCAATTATTTTTTGTTTGGGCTTATCCTATGTTGCTATTGCAATTAGGCAATTATCAACAACAGAGCCAGTTTGGCTTATTTCATTAAATTTCTCAGCAGCTATCACTTTTATAAGTTTATTTACAATACCTTTTGGTTGGACAATGCCAGTAACTAAAGATTTAATTTTATTATGTATGATTGGAATTTTAGGAGGTATCGCAAATTTATGGCTTAGCCAGTCATTTAAATTATCAGAAGTTTCACTTGTATCACCTTTAAAATATTTGGCTTTAGTTTTTGGAATAATTTTTGGATATTTAATTTGGGATGAGATACCTACAATAAAAACTTTATTAGGTGCATTATTAGTAGTTTTTTCATCTTTAATTATTCTAAGAAGAGAAATTTACCATAAAAAAAAAATTCCATCTACAACTAGACATGAATAAAAAACCAAAATATTGGAATAGAGCAAAAAAATATTTGTCTAAAAAAGACAAAGTAATGTCACTCTTAATCAAAAAATATAAATCGCCATCTGAAACAGTGCTTACTTCTAGAAAGGATATATTTTATTCACTATGTAAAAGTATTATAGGTCAACAAATTAGTATAGCAGCAGCTAATTCTGTTTTTTTAAAGTTTAAATTAAAATGTAAAAATAAAATTAATGCAAAGATAGTATCAAAATTAAGTAATATTCAATTAAAAAGCTGCGGTTTAAGTAGACAAAAAATAAAAGGTATTAAGAGTCTATCTAAACAGATTTTAAATAAAACTTTTAATCCAAAAATAATTGAAAAAATGTCAGATGAAGAAGCTATAATTTATCTTTCACAACTAAGACAAATTGGAAGATGGTCTGCAGAAATGATATTGTTATTTACTTATAATCGATCAAATATTTGGCCAGTTCAAGATATTGGTCTTTTAAGAGCTATATCAAAGCAGTATAAAAAAAAATACTTGCCACCTAAATCTTTTGTAAATGAGTTACAAAGCATTTTTTCTCCCTACTGTTCAGTTGCAACTTGGTATTTATGGAGAAGTATAGATCCAGAACCTATTCAGTACTAAACCCTTCAACTATTTGTAAGCTTCTAATTGTCGTTTCTTTAGCAAGCGCCCATCCTTCTTGGTATTCTTTTGAGTTGTGACACTCTAAAGCTTTTTCATAATTTGGAAATTCCCATACCACCGTTCTTGGAAAATCATCACCTTCTAATGATTTATATTTACCTCCTCTAACAAGAGGTTTTCCTCCAAAATTTTTAATAACTGGAGTCACAGTTGCACCATATTTTTTTAGATTATCTATATTATTAATTTCTTTATATAAAGCTATCCAATATCCTTTCATATCAATCGATCCATTCTTTGTAAGTGTTGTAATTTTCTTGAATATATATCGGCAACTTATTTAACTCAAATTTATATAATTTACTGCCGTCACCAATTTTATTGACTCTTTTATCTAACTTTAGATCATAAATTGCTTTTTTATCTTTAATAATTTTTTCGATTTCATCAGTAGTTAATGGTTTTAAATCAAATTCTCTGTGATGCAAATAAGATTTTAATTTATGTTCAATTTGCTTTGCATTTTTTATATTTGAAAAATGCCAACCACCATTTTCAATAACTTTTATACTTATATATTTGTTATTTGAAAAATAAGTATCAAGTCTGAAAAAAGGATATTTTCGATCTTTAATATTTCTTAACCATTGAGGATCAATTAAATGTTTTTTTTTACAAGCTTTTGTTCCAGTCCATTTTAAATCTGGGATACATAGGTTGAATTTGTAATAAAACATATCTTGTTTAAACAAAATAATTTTTTGATTAAGTTGATTAAAATTTATTTTTGATAGATCTGGTATTTCATCTACATCTGAAATTAAAATAATATCATTATCAGCAGCTTTTACTAAGCCGTTTTGAATATAATTTCTTTGACCATTCTCTCTAAGAGCAGCATTTAAAATATATTTACCTGAGTTTATAGCTTCACCATCATCATCATTCACAGTTTCAATCTTACTAGATGATTCTTCATAAATTAAATATATAATTTTATCTTTAAATTTCTTAAATTTCTCATGATTGAAATTTAACTTTCTTTTATCTCCTCTATGAGTAAATTTGCTCTCCACTATTACAAAATAATCAACAAATTGATCTAAAGTGTTTAATCTTACATCAAGAACAACTTCCTCATCAAAGTACATAAAACAATCAAAAATTTTCATAAATATATTTAAATTAGTTTAATACTATATTAGTACTTAATAATGAAAAAAAAATTAATAAATTTTAATTATTGTATTTTAGCATTATTTATTCTTTTTTTTCAAAGTACAAAAGCAGATGATTTATTTGAAAAAGGAAAAGAAATTTTTTTATATGATGGTAATTGTGCTACTTGCCATACTCTTCAAAATGCAAAATCTAATGGATATATTGGTCCAAATTTAGATGAGGTTAAACCAGATATTATGAGAGTTATTTATGCAGTTACAAATGGAATAGGAGGTATGCCCGCCTACGAAGGAATATTATCAGTAGAAGAAATTGAAGCTGTAGCAACATATGTTTCAGAAAGTGCTAACTAATTATTTCTTTTAGTCTAAAATCTGCAATTTTTTTTACCTGTTTTTTAGCTTCTTCAAACTCCAAATTAATTTCATTTTTAATTCTTTCTTTAAAATTATTTAAAATCTCCTCTTTATTTTTTCCTTTAACAGCAATTATAAAAGGGAAACCAAATTTTTTTTTATATTCTACATTTAGATTTTGAAACTCATTAAATTCTTCGTTACTGCACTGATTTAAGTTTGCATTATTTTGTTCTTTTCTTGAGTCTTTAGTTAATTTTTTTTCAACAGCTAACTCAGGATGAGCATTAAAAATTTTTAAACAATCCTCTCTTGAACTTTTTTCGTAAATTTCAATCATTGTAGAAAATAATTCATTCAAGTTTTTATAGGGCTTTAAATTAAAGGCCTTATCAGCAATCCAATAAGTTTTTTCAAAAACATTTCCAAAAATGTCAATAAAATCATTCTTTGTTAGTTGATTTATTTTATCTATTGAGTTGATTGTTTTCATATTAAATTATTTGAATATTGTATAATATAATTATCTTATGACAAAATTAACAACTCATGTTTTAGATATATATTCTGGGAAACCAGGAAAGGGTATTAAGGTTGACCTCTATTATTATAAAAACAATGAACAAAAAAGTAAAATTAATAGTATTATTTTAAATAATGATGGTAGATCAGACCAAGCATTGGTTGAGGGAGAAAATTTTAAAGAAGGAAAATATGAGCTTGTTTTTTTTATCGGTGATTATTTTAAAAAAATTACTAATACTTCAAAGATACCCTTTTTAGATGATGTTGTTATAAAGTTTGGAATATCTAATATTGAAGAACATTACCATGTTCCTTTGTTAGTCTCACCTTGGAGCTATTCTACTTACAGAGGAAGCTAAATGACTTCTAATATTATTAAGTTTATTTTAAATGACAAGATCCAAGAAATACATAATCCTGATCCTAATGAGACTATTTTAAATTATATTCGATTAAGATTAAAAAAGACTGGAACCAAAGAAGGTTGTGCTGAAGGTGGTTGCGGAGCATGCACTATAGTAATAGGTGAACTTAAAAAAAATAATATAATTTATAAAGCTATCAATTCATGTATAGCTTTTACTCCAAGTCTTGAAGGCAAACAACTATTAGTGGTTGAAGATTTAATTTCAGAAAATGGTTCTTTGCACCCAGTGCAAAGTGCAATGGTAAATTATCACGGTTCTCAATGTGGTTTTTGTACACCTGGATTTGTGATGTCACTATTTTCAATGTACAAAAATAATAATTCTTATAATGAAAAAACAATAGAAGAATCTTTATCAGGAAATTTATGTCGTTGTACCGGGTATAGGCCAATAATTGATGCAGCAAAAAGTTTAAATAATAGTAAATCAGATCAATTTAAAAAAAATAAAAGAAAAACCATAAGTTTATTAAAAAAAATACGACCAAAAAGTATTTCTATAAAAAATCAAAATAAAAAATATTTTGCACCAAAAACTATAAATGAACTAAAAAAGATAATAAGAAAATATCCTAATTTAGATTTTTTAAGTGGTGGTACAGATATGTCTTTAATTGTTACTAAGCAAAAAAAAGATTTAGATAATATTGTTTATTTGAATTCAATTAATGAACTTAATTATATTAAAGAAAATTATAAATATATTGAAGTAGGTGCAACAACCCCATTACGACAATTTGAATTATTCATAAAGAAATATTATTCAGATTTTAATATAATTCTAAAACGATATGGCTCAGTTCAAATAAGAAATGTTGCTACAATGGCAGGCAATATAGCAACAGCTTCACCAATAGGAGATTCTTTACCATTACTATTATCGCTTGACGCAAGTATTGTTATAGAAAGTTTTAATAAAAAAACCATTTTACCACTGAAGAATTTTTTTATTGGTTATCGTAAAACAAAGTTAAAAAAAGGACAATTTATCAGCTCAATAAGAATTCCAATTTTGAAAAAAAATATTTTTAAAGCTTATAAAATATCTAAAAGAATAGATGATGATATTTCATCAGTTTGTGCTTCGTTTAATTTAGCAATTGTGAATAAGAAGATTAAGAGTATTAAAATCGCTTATGGTGGTATGGCGGCAATTCCAAAAAGAGCAATTTATTGTGAAAAAGTACTTTTAAACTCTAATTTTTCAGAAAATATAATTTTAAAAGCTCAAAAAAGTTTGGAAAAAGATTTTCAGCCAATTAATGATATGAGAGCGAGTAAGGATTATCGTATGGAAATCGCAAAAAATTTATTAATAAAATGTTTCTCAGAAATTAAACAGAATAAGTTAATTAGACTTAATTATTAAATGAAAAATTTTTCTTTTATTAATGAAAAAAGACCTCATGACAGTGCTAGAAAGCATGTTAGTGGCCTTGCAGGCTATACAGATGATATTGAAGAACCAAATGGAACTCTGCATGGAGCAATAGGTTGGAGCAAAGAAGCTTATGCTTTAATTAAAAAAATTGATCTTAGTGAGGTTTGGAAAAGTGAAGGTGTGATCACAGTTGTTACGACAAGAGATATTCCAGGAAGAAATGATGTTGGACCAGTTTTTAATGGTGATCCAATATTTCCTTCCAAAAAAGTAGAATTTTATGGACAACCTTTATTCGCTGTAGCTGCAATATCTACAGATTTAGCAAGAAGAGCAGTTTTAAAAGCTAAAATTATTTATAAAATTTTAAAACCTGTAGTTACTATAAAAGAAGCTTTAAAGAAAAAAACCTTTGTTTTAAAAGGTAAAAAAATACAAAGAGGCAATCCTACAAAAGCAATTCTAAAATCTAAAAATCAATTGAAAGGTAATTTTACAACAGGTAGCCAGGAACATTTCTATTTAGAAGGACAAGTTGCATTTGTTATTCCTAAAGAAGATAAGGATTTACTAGTTTACAGTTCCACACAGCATCCTTCAGAGACTCAGCAGATCATTTCTAAAATGCTTAATCAAAAAAGTAATAGTATAACAGTTTTAGTCAGAAGGATAGGAGGAGGGTTTGGTGGTAAAGAAACAAATTTTTTAACTTCAAGTATTTGTGCACTACTTGCAAGTAAGACAAGCAAACCTGTAAAACTTAAATTAGATAGAGATGATGACATGATAATTACAGGAAAAAGACATGATTTTTATTCAGACTATAGAGTTGGCTTTAATGATTTAGGAGTCATAGAAGGTTTAAAAATTAAGTTAGCTTCTAGGTGTGGAATGTCACCAGATTTATCCGGAGCTATCAATGAAAGAGCCTTACTTCATATAGATAACGCTTACTATCTTTCAAACGTTCAAGTGCAAAACTATCTTTGTAAAACTAATACTGTTTCTTCAACAGCCTTTAGAGGTTTTGGGGGCAATCAGGGTATGATGGCTATTGAAAATATAATAGATAATATTGCAAGATACTTAAAAAAAGACCCAGCAGAAGTTAGAAAAAATAATTTTTATCGAAAAAATAATAAGAATATTACTCATTATGGAATGAAGATAGAAGATAATGTGATTCAAAAAATTTTTAATCAACTAATAAAAAAATCAAATTATAAAAAAAGATATTCAAAAATTAAAAGATTTAATTTAAATAATAAATATTTAAAAAAAGGAATTGCTATTACACCAGTTAAATTTGGTATATCATTTACCACAATCCATCTTAACCAAGCAGGGGCTTTAGTCCATATTTATACAGATGGTAGTGTTCATTTAAATCATGGTGGAATTGAAATGGGACAAGGGACTAATACAAAAATAGCTCAATTGGTGGCTAATGCACTTGGTTTACCCTATGACAAAATAAAAATTTCTTCAACAAATACATCAAAAGTTCCAAATACATCGGCAAGCGCAGCATCATCTACAACAGATTTAAATGGTGCAGCAGCACTTAATGCTGTTTCAAAAATTAAAGATAATTTAGAAAAATTTATTGTGAAAAAATATAATATTAAAAATATTAGAAATGTAGCTTATAGAAAAGGATTAATTATATTTAATAAAAGATCATTTAAATTTGATGATGTAATTAAAGAAGCTTATTTAAACAGAATTTCATTATCTTCTTCTGGTTTTTACTCAACACCAAAAATTAATTTTAATAAAAAAACATTTTCAGGAAGACCTTTTTTATATTTTTGTTATGGTGCGTCGGTAACCGAAGTCACTGTAGATACATTAACTGGTGAAAATATAATAGATCGTGTTGATATTTTACAGGATGCAGGAAAAGCTATTAATCCAGTATTAGAATTAGGACAAATTGAGGGGGGATTTGTGCAAGGACAAGGTTGGCTTACTATGGAAGAGGTAAGTTGGAAGCCCAATGGTCAAATTACTACAACTTCACCTTCAACCTATAAAATACCAGCTGCAAAAGATATTCCCAAAAAATTTAATGTAGAAATATTCAAACAAGGTAAAAACAAAGAAAATGTTGTTAATAAATCTAAGACAACTGGAGAACCTCCTCTAATGTTAGCTATGAGTGTATTTTATGCAATTAAAGATGCAGTAGCATCAGTCGGTAAATATAAAGCAATACCAAAACTTGATGCTCCCGCAACACCAGAAAAAATTTTAATGAGTTTAAATGAATTAAAAAATAGAATTAACTATGATAATTAGTAAATAAAATGAACACAAAAAATAATTTTATGTTAAGAGCTATAGAGCTTTCAATAAACAGCGCTAATAAAGATGGAGGTCCATTTGGTTGTGTAATTACAAAAGAAAATATAATTATTGCTGAGGGTTCAAATAAAGTAACTCTGTCTAACGACCCTACAGCTCATGCTGAAGTAGTTGCAATTAGGCAGGCATGCAAAAAACTAAATACATTTAATCTTTCTGGATGTGATCTATACACAAGCTGTGAACCATGTCCTATGTGCTTGTCAGCAATTTATTGGTCACATGTAGATAATATATTTTATGCTAATACAAGGGATGATGCAAAAAATATAGATTTTGATGACTCATTAATCTATTCAGAGATTTCTAAAAAAAATGAAGATAAAAAAATATCAATAAAGCAAATGTTGAGAGATGAGGCTTTAAAAGCTTTTGAAATATGGAGTAAAAAAACAGATAAAATTAAATATTAGATATGGATTTTTTACCTTACACAATGAAATGGTTAGAACTTATCTTACGTTGGGGGCATGTTTTATTTGCAATTCTTTGGGTCGGTAATAGTTTTTTATTTAATTATTTAGATAACAAACTTAATAAAAGTATTTCAAGTAGCAGTATAGATGGAGAAGGTTATCTAATGCACTCTGGATATTTTTATAAATTAACAAGATTAAAAAAATCTCCACCACTTAATTATCTAAGAAATTTAGTAATTTTTAAGTGGCAAAGTTATTTAACATTTATAACAGGAATTTTACTTTTATTTGTAATTTATTATTATAATTCTGGGATTTTGATGGTTAATAAAAAAGGTTTAGAAATATCTCCAATTAATGCAATTTTAATATCTATCTTTTCTTTATTTTTAGCTTGGCTCGTCTATGATTTTTTATGTAAGTCTTCAATTATTAAAAATAATATTCTTTTTATATTTATTGCCTTTACTTTATTAGTATTAACTTCTTATGGTTTAACTAAAATATTTAGTGCTAAATTTGCATTTTTAAGTGTCGGGCTAATTTTAGGAACAAATATGTTTGGTAACGTTTTTACAGTAATAATTCCCAACCAAATGAACATAATAAAAAGCAGTTTAAAGAGTAAAAAATTTGATAGCAGTTTGTCTTTGGCAGCCAAGCAAAGATCAATTCATAATAATTATTCTACTTTTTTAGTTTTATTTATTATGCTTTCAGGTCATTATAGTTTTATAGTTTACCATAAGTATAATTGGTTAATATTATGTTTGATTGCAATTATATCAGCCACTGCGCGTCATTATTTTAATTTAAGGGGTAGAAAGATAAATAAAATTTCTATATTAGTTACTTCTATTTTAGCGTTGATATTTTTAGCGTTTTTAATTTTTGTTTTTAAACCATAACAAAGACAGTAGATTATTATGAGTGATAAATTAATTGTTAATTGGGATGAATATAACAAAACTGTTGAAAAGTTAGCTATTCAAATTTATGACAGTGGTTATAAGCCAACGCTTTTAGTTGGAATAATGCGTGGTGGTGCCCCAATGATAGACGTTTTAAGTAGAGTTTTTAAATTAAAATGTGCCTATTTAGCGGTTGAGTCATATAGTGGAAAAGGTGTGGAGGATGAGCAAGGAGAAATAGTTTTTTCTAGAGAAATGAGTTCTATAGCTAAAAATATGGGTGGTAATATTTTGTTATGTGATGATCTTTCTGACACAGGAATTACTTTAAATAAAAGTGTTGATTGGTTAAGAAAATATGAGCCAATAAAAGATAAAATTCAAGAAATTAAAACAGCAACATTGTGGAAAAAAAAAAAATCGACTTTTAATCCTGATTATTGTGCTGTGAAATTAGAAAATAATCCCTGGATTGTTCAGCCCTTTGAAGTGTATGAAGAAATACGGATTGAAGATATCAAAAAAAAACATCAGAAATAAAAAGGGCGATCTAGAGACCGCCCTAAATAAAAATTTATTTTCTTAAGCTACAGCAAAACTTACTAAGCTCAATACTGCAATAACCCAGATAGCGGGGCTAGTACTATTAAATTTTCCAGTAAAAATTTTAATAGCTGCATAAGATATAAATGCAAGCGCTATACCATTAGAAATTGAGTAGGTAAAAGGCATTGCTATCATTGCAAGTACAGCAGGCCCTGCTTCAGCAGCATCTTCCCATTCTATATCTGTTATATTACGAACAAATAAAGTCGCGATGTAAATTAGTGCAGCAGCATCAATTTCTTTTGGCAATGATGTTGCTAATGGACTAAAAAATAAACATAGCAAGAATCCTAAACCTATCACAAGAGAAGTCATACCTGTTCTTCCGCCGGCCTTTACCCCAGCAGCAGACTCTACATATGTTGTAACAGTTGAAGTACCCATTACAGCACCTGCAACAGTAGACACACTATCTGATAACATTGCTTTATCTATATCTTTAATTTTTCCATCACTTCCAATTTTTCCAGATACATTAGCAACACTTGTAAGTGTCCCTGCGGTATCAAAAAAATCTATAAAGAAAAGTGTAAAGATTACCGTAACCATTGAAGCACTAAGAGCAGCACCTAAATCAAAAGCAAATAGATGAGTCATAGGAGGAGGAGATGAGACAACGCCGTTAAAGTTACCCCAGCCACCAAGCCATGCAATTATACTAAAAGCAACAATACCAATAATGATGTTACCTCTAATTTTCATTTTTTCCATTACAATCATTGAAATGAAAGCAGCAGCACCCAATAAAGTTAAAGGTTTACTTAAGTCGCCAAGCTGTACAAGCACAACAGGATTATCTGATGTAAGCCCCATTAATTGGAAACCTATAATAGCTAAGAACAAACCAATTCCAGCTCCAATCCCAAGTTTTAAACTTTTTGGAATAGAGTTTATTAGCCATGCTCTTAGTGGTGTAAGTGAAATTATTAAGAACACAACACCAGCAACCAATACAGCGCCAAGCGCTTCTGCAGGTGTATATTCCATTCCCAAACAAACACCATAAGCTATGAAGGCATTTATTCCCATTCCAGGCGCCAAGCCTACAGGCCATGTTTTAGCATAGAATGCAGCAATAAAACATGCTAACGCTGCCGCTAAAGCGGTAGCTGTAAATACACCACCAAAATCAAAACCACCATCAGCAAGTATTACTGGATTTAAAAACATGATATAAGCCATAGTCAAGAATGTAGAAACTCCTGCTATAACTTCTGTTTTAAAATCCGTCTTATGTTTTTTATAATCAAAGTATTTATCAAACATTTGATCTCCTTAAAGTTAAATTAATTAGAATTTAATTGATTCGACCATTAAAATCTCTTTGATATTATTAAAATAAACAACTCCAAGTATAATTTGTACGATTAATACAACTTAAAAGTTAATATTAGTAATTTAAATATAATGATAATCTTATTAACAATGAGAAACATATTTCTTATAAAATTATTTTTTTTATTAACTGTTTTAACAAATTGTGAAACTGTAAAAAAAAAAACAGATGAAATAGTTGAAAAGGAAAATGAAAAATTAAGTAAATACATAGGTAAAACTTTAAATAACTTGCAAATGGATTTGGGCAAACCTGATGAAGATTTTAAAAACGAAAAGGGTAATACTGTGTTGGTGTATAATTCAAAAAAATATCTAGTACCGTGTGAAAGAAGGTTTGAAATTGATTATAAATCAATTGTTATTGGTTTTGTATCTAATGGGTGTTTTTAAATTAAATAGAAAGGAGAGACAAAATGAAAAGCAAATCAGGAAGTAATAAAAAACTTCCATTAAATCAATCAATACCTTTAGGAATTCAGCATGTGTTTGCAATGTTTGCTGGGAATATAACGGTACCTCTAATTGTAGCAGGTGTTTTTGGAGTAACAACTGGAGAAAAAATTTTTTTAATACAAATGGCTTTATTTGCTGCAGGTGTAGCTACAATAATACAAACTGTAGGTTACAAAGATATAGGTTCAAGGCTCCCAATAATACAGGGTACAAGTTTTGCATTTATACCAATAATGTTGCCTTTCAAAGCATTCGGCTTAGGAGCAATATTTACAGCAGCATTCATAGGTGGGATTTTTCAAATTTTTATTGGAAAAATGTTAAAACCAATTCGTCATATGTTTCCTCCACTAGTAACAGGAATAGTTGTATTAATGATTGGAATTAGTCTTCTTAAAGTTGGATTTAAGTATGCCGGTGGTGGAGTATGGTTGATGAATAATAAACCAGAAATTTTTGCTAATTGGCATCACCTAACAATAGCAGGTACTGTTTTGATAGTTGCGCTTTTAACTAACCTTAAAGGAAGAGGAATGGTTTCAGCGGCTTCAATTTTAATTGGAATAATAGCTGGATTCTTAGTTGCAGCCATGCTTGGAGAAGTTAGATGGGAAAAAATTGCTGCTGCTGATTGGTTTGCCCTTCCTATGCCTTTACAATATGGAATAGATTTTGTATGGGGCGCTGTAATATTAATGTTATTTATGTCTATAGTTACAACAATTGAAACTATAGGTGATATTAGTGCCACAACAATGGGTGGAGATAATAGGGAAGCCACTAATAAAGAAATTTCTGGTGGTATAATGGCTGATGGAGTAGGCACAGCTTTTGCATCAATTTTCAATGCAATGCCAAATACCTCTTATTCACAAAATGCAGGCTTAGTTGCTTTCACGGGAGTAATTAGCAGACATGTTGGAACAGTTGCAGGTATTATTTTAATATTATTAGGTTTATTTCCAAAATTAGGTGGAATAATTGCTTCAATGCCAGACTCAGTAATTGGTGGAGCAGCTATCATTATGTTTGGATTGATTGCTGGAGCAGGAATTAAATTAATATCAAAATCAGAAATGAACCAAAGAAATATTTTGATATTATCTTTATCCTTATCTTTTGGAATAGGGTTATATGCCTTCCCCGAGTTTGTTGCGCATGTGCCAGATTTAGGAATTAAATTAGGGTTATTACTTACGACTGGTTTAATACCAGCTGGATTGTTAGCATTTATTTTAAACGCTACGTTGCCTAAGAAAAGATAAATAATTTTTTAAACTTGTGGGGAGAAATCCCCACAAGTAAGGCTAATACTTATTTAATTTCAATAAGCTTTTTCTTTTTGTACTCTGGTACAATTCTTTCACATGCGATTGTCAAAAGACCATCTTTAAGTTCTGCACCATTTACTTTTACATCATCTGCTATTGTAAATGATCTTGCAAATTGTCTTTGTGAAATACCCTTGTGAATAATTTCACCATCTTCATGGTTTTCATCTGACTTATTAACTTGTTTAGTTTTTACAGTTAACAAGTTATCTTCAAACTCCACTTCAACATCGCTCTTATTGAAACCAGCTAAAGCAACTTCAATAGCGTAGTTATCTTTTTCTGTTTTTCTAATGTTATAAGGTGGGTAGTTAGACTGCATGGTTAACCCTCCATTACCTAACATATTTTCAAATTGATCAAACATATCGTCAAATCCAATTGAAAAAGGTCTTAGAGTGTTAAATATAGATAGATCCCTACTTGTCATTTTTCCTCCTTTGTTAGCAAGGTTAATTTAATAAGCCCCATTAGGCGACTTATAATTATTATTTAGGAACTAATTATGAAATTTCAAGATCTGAAAGTTAAATTTTTTTAGTAATTTTTAAAGCAAAAGCATAATCAAGAGCAATTTCTTCTATAGCACTATCTCTACCTGATTTACCACCGTGGCCTGCGTTCATTTCAGTTTTTAAAAGTAATAAATTATTATCTGTTTTATATTCTCTAAGCTTTGCAGTAAATTTTGCAGGCTCATCAAACAAAACCCTATTATCACTTAAGCTTGTTGTTATAAGCATATGAGGGTAATCCATTTTTTTTATATTATTATATGGAGCGTAGGAATAAATATAATTAAAATGATCTTTGTTATCTTTAGCATTTCCAAATTCATCGAATTCACCTACAGTTAAAGGCAAGGAATGATCCAAGTTAGTTGTTAATGAATCTACAAAAGGAACAGCCATTATGATTCCTAAAAATAATTCTGGTGCTTGATTAACTACTACTCCCATAAGGAGACCTCCGGCAGAGCCACCCATTCCTATTATCTTGTTTTTAGATGTATATTTATTTTCAATTAAATATTTTGCTGAAGCTATATAGTCCTCAAATGTATTTTTTTTGTTAAGAAGTTTTCCTTCTTTCCACCATTTCATCCCTCTTTCCATTCCACCTCTAATATGAGCTGTTACCCAAATTATATCTCTATTAATCAAACTTAATCTAGTAGTTGAAAAACTGGGACTTATTGAGCTTCCATAAGAACCGTAACCATAAAGTAGTAAATTAGCAGACCCATCTAGTTTAGTTTTTTTATGTCTTATAATTGTAAGAGGAACCATTCTTCCGTCATGCGATTTACAATTAACTCTTTCGACAATGTAATCCTCTGGATTGTGACCAGAAGGAATTTCTTGTTCTTTGACCAGCTTTTTTTCTTTTGATTTTAAATTATAAGAATAAACTCTAGCTTGTGTTTTTGGTGATGAATAACCCAAGTATATTTTATCAGTATCTTTGCTCCTCTGAATTAAAGACACACTAGGAACACAAACTTTTTCATCTGAAAAAATTAATTCTTCTTCTATTCCAGTCGCAATATTTTTTACAAATAATTTATCTAAAGCATCAGAAGTTTCAGATCTTACTATCCAGTCATTTAAAAATGTTAATCCACCAATTAAGACTTCTTCTTTGGCAGGTATTAATGCCTTCCATTCTTGCCTTTCTAAACTTTCAGATACATCTATTTTAAAATCTTCAGCATTTTCATTTGTGTGGTTATAAAATTTCCCATTCCATGAATTTACAGAATAAAGTATTCCTTTTTTTCTTTCTTTTATTAATTTAGGTATTGGTTTTTTTTCATTAACATTAAAATAATATTGTTCAGAAGTATTATGATTTGATGTTGTAATAAAAAAATATTTTTCATCTGAGCTTAAGCTTATTCCAACTGTAAAAGCTTCACTTTTTTCTTCAAAAATTAATTCATCATTTTTAGATTTTGAGCCTAACTCGTGTCTATAAATTTTCCTTGCCCTGTGGTTTTCATCTAATTTTGAATAAAATATGAATTTATCATCTAAACTAAAAGTTATGCTTCCAGATGTTTCTTTAATTTTTTCAGTAATTAATTTTTTAGTATTAATATCTCTAATATATATTGTGTAATATTCTGACCCTTTTGTATCTAGTGAATATCCTAAATATTTATCATTATAACTTACCTCTAGATCACCAACACCAAAGTATTCAACATCAAGCTTTTCTTTTTCTTCATCACCATTCCAAATTTCTTCAATATGGTTACTTCCTATTTTTTTTCTTAATTTTATAAAGTAATTTCCTTTTGTTGTTGTTTTTGTCCAATATTCATAATCATAATCTTGAAATGGTAAAGTTTCATCATCTAGTTTTATTCTACTTTTTATTTCTTTAAATAATTTTTTTTGAATATTCTTAGTATCTGATAAATGAAAGTCAGTAAAAGAATTTTCTTCTTCAAGATATTTTCTAACCTCAGATTTTAATCTTTTACTATCTTTTAAAACTTCTAAAATATCATCTTGATGTATCCAACTATAATTATCCTCCCAAGTAGTGTCATGATATGTTTTTATTTCTGTTTTTTTTTTAAGTTGTGGTAGTTTCATAAGAGGAAGTAAATATATGAATATAATAATTTATACACTAGTTATTTTGGGAATTGTTTATTTTCTATTGAAATCAATAGCAAATATGCCATCCAAGAAAATATCAAAAAATTTAAGAAAATTAATTTTCTTTGGATCAATAGGGTTGGCAATTTTACTAGCTTTTGGAGGTAAGTTTTTATTAAGTTTACCCCTAACTTTATTAAGTTTAGCTATAATTAAGTTAAAAGGCTTTTCCATATTTCAGTTAATTGCTTTATTCAGACTCATTCAAACATTAAGAAGGTCAGGAAGATTTTCATTTAATCATGACCAAAATATAAAAAATTCATCAAATTTAACTTTAGAAGAGTCTTATAAAATTTTAAATCTTGATATGAATAAAAAAATAACAAAAGACGACGTTAATAAAGCATATATAAAAATTCAAAAAAAAATTCATCCTGACATTTCACCTGAAACAGCTCGATTATCTTCAATAGTAAACGAGGCTAAAGAAATTATTTTAAAGAATATTATTTAGTTTAAAATATTTTTTATTTTATCAAAAATTTTATCGGGATTTATTCTATTTTTGCCAAGAGTATTATGTGTTACGGTATCTTCACCGTCAGGAATAATAGGGTGCATTCTTGGACTATAATTTCCATACAACAAAGGTGTGTCCGACATCAATACAATTGTTTGAATTCCTACAGCTGCAGATAAATGGCTAAAACTAGAGTCATTACAAACTGATATCTTACAATTTGAAATTATTGGCATTATTTCTTTTAGATTTAGGTGATCTAAAGGTATGCATTTTTCTTTAAGGTCATTTTTTAATATTTCATTTAAAATTTCTTGTTCTTCTCCATTTTTTCCAGTTGCTAAAAAAAATTTACAGTCATAACTTTGGGAAATCAATTTCATAAATTTAATAAATACTTTAGCAGGAATTCTTTTAGTTGGACCGGATCCACCTATTCCTAATAAAATATTGAGTTGATTTTTATCTATTTTATATTTTGATTTAGCTTTTTCTATTAAATTTTTATTTATCAAAATTTCAGGGTTACTTTCAACAATAAGATTAATCTCTTTTTTTAGGAAATCTTTCGCTGTATTAATTATATGTTGGTTTTTTTTTTTAAATAATGGATATTGATAAATTTTTTTAATTTGAGCAATTTTTGCAATAATATTAAACCTCATTGATGAATTAAAAATAAAAATTTTATCAAAATTATTTTTTTTTAAATCTTTTATTAAATTTATGGATCCAAAAATACCATCATGTCGACCACTTTTATTTTTATTATCTCGATCTAAGATCATAATTTGATCTATATTTTTATTATCACCTAGAAATTGTATTGCTTTTGAATTTTCTTTAACCAGGATATTTACTGGGACGCCAAATTTTTTTGCAATAGCTTCTATAAAAGGTAAAAAAATTACCATATCTCCAATTCCCATTCTGTTTTGTACAGCTAAAATTTTCATTTTTTACTTTAACATCTTTACTAAATTTTTTTTTTATATAAATTTTATTTATGGATAAAATTAAAGGCATTTATGCGGCGTCTATATCTATTTTAGATAAAGATTTAGCCCTAAATATAGACAAAACTATAAGGCATGCTGAAAAAATAATTGACCAGGGCTGTCATGGTGTAGCTATTTTTGGTAGCACTGGACAATCGCAATTAATATCAGTCAGTGAAAAAATCAGTTTATTAAATAGTCTTTCAGAGAGCAGACATAAAGATAAGTATTTAATTGGTACTGGATTTAATTCTTTAAGTGAAACTATAAATTTGATGAAGATTGCTTCTTCTTTGAATTTTGATAATTTTTTGATTATGCCTCCCGCATATTATAAATATGGAGATAAAGAAGTAATTGATTTTTATTCAAGAATAATTGATGCAATCCCCAAGAGCAAGATTATCTTGTATAATTTTGAAAAGCTATGTGGATATAAATTTAGCATTTCATGCGTTAAAGAATTAGTAAAAAAATTTCCAAAGCAAATAGTCGGAGTAAAAGATAGCTCTTATAATCTCTATGAAAATTTAAGAATTAAAAATTTTTCCGTTATGCCAGGATCTGAAACAAAACTACTAAGAGGTTTGGAATTAGGATGTGATGGCATAATAACTGCTACATGTAATGTTACCAGCTCAATATCTAGAAAAGTTTATGATGATTTTATTCAAAAAAAAACACAAACAGCAAATGAAATGCTTTGTAATATTAGAAATACTTTCGACCAATTTAATTTGATATCAGGCTTGCATTCATTTATGTCTGATGAAGATGATATTTATAGAAATTTATTACCACCCTTATCTCTTTTAGTTGAAAAAGATAAAAAAAAACTAATATCAGAGCTTAATAAATTAAACTTCAAACTAGAATCTTTAAAGGCAGCCTAAAATGTATTTAGCAAGATTTTTAAATAAGTTATTTAAAGAAGATGGATTCATTATGATTGATGCAGAGTCGAAAAAATATATTATAGGCTCACCTAAAAAATCAAACCCTATTATCCTTCAACTTTTAGATAAAAAACTTCATTATAAATTAATGTTTCGCCCTGATTTATATTTTGGTGAGGCTTATGCTCAAGGTAGTATTAAAATTAAAAATGGAAATTTGACAGATTTTTTAAATCTTGCTCTTATGAATATTGGAAGAAAAGAATATAATATTTTTAATCAATTGATAAATAAACTAAGTGGATCTTATAGATATTTAACAAATTTTAACTTTATTAAAAAATCTAAAATGAATGTAGCTCATCACTATGATATTTCAGACAACTTATATGATTTATTTTTAGACCCAAAAAGACAATATTCATGTGGATATTTTAAAACAGAAAATGACAGTTTAGAAGTTGCGCAAAATAATAAAATTAATCATATAATTAAAAAATTAAATATTAAAAAAAATCAAAAAATTCTTGATATTGGATGCGGATGGGGATCATTAGCAATAGATATTGCAAAGAGTGCACATTGTGAGGTTACAGGAATAACTTTGTCTGAAAATCAATTTAATTATTGTGTAAAAAAAGCAAAAGAATTGAACTTAGAAAATCAAGTTACTTTTAAACTTATGGATTATAGAGAATTGAATGAAAAATTTGACAGAATTGTAAGTGTGGGAATGTTTGAACATGTAGGTAGAAAATTTTATAGAACATTTTTTAAACAAATTAATAGATTGCTTTCCAAAGATGGAATTTCATTAATACATACTATTGGCTCAGTTAATCCGCCCAGAGATCCTCATCCATGGATAACAAAGTATATTTTTCCCGGTGGATATACACCAAGTTTGAGCGAGGTTACTTCTCCTATTGAAAAAGCAGGATTAATTGTCTCAGACATTGAGGTATTAAAGCTACATTATTCACATACTTTAAGACATTGGAAAGAGAATTGTATAGTTAATAAAGATAAGATTATTGAAATGTTTGATGACAGATTTTTTAGAATGTGGGAGTTTTATTTAACTGGTTGTGAAGTAGCATTTAAATGGGGTGATCAGGTTGTATATCAGTTTCAATTAACTAAGAATTATGCTTCGACTCCAGCAACAAGAGACTATATTTACCAATAATTAATTGATAAATTATTAAATCTATCATTTATGAAAAAAAACAAACCAATTAAAAGAAAACCAATTAAAAGAAAACCAATTAAAAGAAAGCCAATTAAAAGAAATCCAATTAAAAGAAA
>CACGJS010000009.1 GCA_902573385.1 uncultured Pelagibacteraceae bacterium
CTTTTATATAGAAGAGGAAGTAGTTATGAAAGGTTAGGAAATTATTTAAAATCAGATAAAGATTTTTTACAATCCCTGGAAATTAACCCAGATGACGCATATGTATTAAATTATTTAGCTTATTCATGGTTAGAAAGAAAATATAAAATAGATAGTGCAATGCAGATGCTTGAAAAAGCTTACTCTCTTGAGAGTAATGACCCTTATATAATAGATTCAGTAGGCTGGGGTTATTATCTGATTAATGATTTTTTAAAAGCTGAAAAATTTTTAAAAACAGCAGTTGAATTAATGCCAAATGATCCTGTTGTTAATGATCATTATGGAGATATTCTTTGGAAACTAGGAAAAAAAATTCAAGCAAGATATTTTTGGACAAATGTTTTAAATTTAAAAGATACTGAGGATAAAATGAAAAAAAAAATTAATATTAAATTAATTGAGGGTTTAAAAACTTCTTAAGTTATGCCTATATTTAAGATTAAGTCATATGCAAAAATAAACCTTGCATTAAATATTGTTGGTAAATCTTCAAAATTACATAAAATAGAAAGTATTGTCTCTTTTATAGAATTGCATGATTTGATTTATCTTGAATTTATTAATACAAAAAATCATAAGGTTTCCTTCCATGGCAAATTCTCCAAAGGTATTGAAAAAAAAAATACTATTACAACTCTTTTAAGGTTATTAGATAAAAAAAAATTGTTAAATAATGCAAAATTAAAAATAAGGATTATTAAGAATATACCTCAAGAAGCTGGTATGGGTGGTGGCTCAATGAACGCGGCTAGTTTAATAAATTTTTTAATATTTAAGAGAATTATTAAACTTAAAAAGAATGCATTAATTAATTTAACAAAATTAGTAGGTTCCGATGTAATTCTAGGTATTGATCCTAAAAATTCTATTTTATCCTCTAATGGTCTAATTAAAAAGTACAAAAAAAAAATTAAATTTTATACATTAGTGGTAAAACCAAATTTTGGATGTTCAACAAAGGCTATTTTTTCTAAGGTCAAATCTTTTTCTAGACCAAAATTTAATCTACCAAAACAATCAATGTTTAGTAAAAATTATTTAAAAAACTCAAATAACGATTTAGAGAATATAGCTTTTAGAGTACATCCTAAACTAAAAATTATTAAATCATTTCTATCTAGTTTACATAATGTAATTTTTGTTAGAATGTCTGGATCTGGATCGTCAATAGTGGCTTATTTTTATTCTAAAAAAGCCTGCAAAATTGGATTAAAGCAATTTAAGAGTAGATTTAATAGCTACTGGTGTATTGCATCAAAAACTATATAATTTTTTTTTTTTATGTTATAGGAAATTAATATTGGGGCGTAGCCAAGCGGTAAGGCACTGGTTTTTGGTACCGGCATCCTAGGTTCGAATCCTAGCGCCCCAGCCATATATGACTATTTTAATAGATAAACTTTTTTTAAGATCTAAAAACCTTAATTATATAAATTTAAGTTTTAAAAATATTAGAAGGGAAACTGAAATAGAAAAGATATTTAATGCAATAGCCTCATTTTCAAAAAATAGTGAAATCCGATATGTTGGAGGTTGTGTTAGAAAGATTATTAATAGAGAAGAAGTTGATGATATTGATTTGGCTGTAAATTTAAGACCAGTTGATGTTTGTGAGGCACTTAAGAAAAAAAATATAAAATACTTCGAAAGTGGCATTGAACATGGAACAATTACGGCATTAATTAATAATGATAAGTTTGAAATAACTTCATTGAGAAAAGATGTAGATACAGACGGAAGACATGCAAAAGTAGAATTTTCAGATAGCTGGAAAGAAGATGCCTGCAGAAGAGACTTTACGATTAATAGCATATATGCTGATATAGAGGGAAATTTATTTGATCCGTATGATGGAAAAAAAGATCTAATAAACGGAAAGATTGATTTTATAGGTGATGCAGAAAAAAGAATTAAAGAAGATTATTTAAGAATTCTTAGATATATTAGATTTTTTCTTAATTATTCAAAATTTAAACATAATCCAAAAATTATTAAAATAATTAAAAGAAATTTAAGTGGATTTTATAATCTTTCGCCTGAAAGGAGATTAAGTGAGTTTCAGAAGTTATTAAAATCTGAAAATTTTTTGAAACTAAATAATGATAAAGATTGTTTAGAAATTATAAATCTTATTTTTCCGCAATTGAAGAATATTTCTGTGTTTAGTAAATTAAATGATTTTGCAAAAAAAAATTTTAAAAATGTAGATTTTATTTTTTTATTATCTTTAATGGTTATAGATGGAACAGATAATGTTGAATACTTTATTTATAAATTTAATCTTTCAAAAAAAGATCAAAAAAGACTTTTATTATTAAATAATTTCTATTCTCAAAAAATTAATAGTAAAACTTTTTCAGAAAAAAATTTAAATAGACTTTTTTATCTTCATGGAAAAGAAGCTTTAATGGATATTATTTATTTTAAAATTTTCAAAATGAATAAAGTTGATAAAAAGTTATTAAGAATAATTAAAAATTTTCAAGAGAAAGATTTGCCTGTATTTCCTATTAAAGCAAATGATATAATTAAAAAATACAACATTCCAGAAGGTAGAGAATTAGGAAAAAAACTTAAATTTATAGAGGAAGTTTGGTTAAACAATAATTTTAGAATTTCAGAAAAAGAAGTTCAAAAAATAGTTAATAATTAAACATATTTAACATCTTTAATTTCAAAATTTTTAAGACCTGCGGGAGTTTTTATTTCAACTAAATCATTTTTATTTTTTCCAATCAAACCTTTACCTATAGGTGATTGGAAGTATATAAGTTTTTTTTTTAAATCAGCTTCATCTTTTCCAACAATTTTATAACTAATTTTATCACCAGTATCGAGATTTTCCAAAAGCACAGTTGAGCCAAAGATAACTTTTCCATCATTATTAATCTTTGTAACATCAATTACATTCGCACGTGCTATAATGTCATTGATTTCTGTTATCCTTCCTTCATTGTGAGATTGTTCTTCTTTTGCTGCATGGTATTCTGCATTTTCTTTTAAATCTCCATGCGACCTAGCTTCGGAAATTGCAGCAACTATTTTAGGGCGTTTTTTTTCTTTTAAAAAAATTAGTTCTTCTTTTAAATTATCCAAACCAGTTAATGTAATTGGTTCTTTATCCATATTAATTCCATTTTACTATAGGAGGTAAAGACATTAAAATACCATCAATGTTGCCTCCAGTTTGTAAGCCAAACTTTGTTCCTCTGTCATAGAGTAAATTAAATTCAGCATATCTACCTCTCTTAATATACTGCAATTCTTTTTCTTTTGTAGTCCATTTTTTTTTATTTTTTTTATTAATTATTGAATTAAATATTATTTGAAAAGTAATGCCCACATCTCTTACAAATTTAAAATCTTTTTCAAAGTTTTCTTTTTTGTAATCAAAAAAAATTCCACCAATTCCTCTAGCTTCTTTTCTGTGTGGTAAATAAAAGTAATCATCACACCATTTTTTATATTTTTTATAATAAGATTTATTATGACGGTCACACATTTTTTTTAGTGTATTATGAAATTTTTTTCTTTCATTTTCATCTTTAATTGCTGGAGTTATATCTATTCCACCACCAAACCAATCATGTGCTGTACAAATATATCTTGTATTAAAATGCATAGCAGGAATATTAGGATTCTTCATATGCATTACAATTGAAATTCCTGACGCCCAGAATCTTGGATCTTCAGTTGCCCCAGGAATGTTTTTTTTAAATTTATTAGGAAATTTTCCATAAACTTTAGAAAAATTTACTCCTACTTTTTCAAAAATTTTACCATTTTGTAAAATTCTATATTCTCCACCACCCTCATCTCTCTTATTATTTTTTTTCCACACATTAGATTTAAATTTAATTTTTTTATTTTCGATATTAATTATGTCATTACAAATTGAATTTTGAAGCAATTTAAACCAATTACTCATAAGATTTTTTTTTATTTCTAAGTTCATTTTAAATTATTCTATTTTGTCTAAAACTCTCAGCTAAAATTATTGCCACTGAAGAGGCTATATTTAAAGATCTTTTTTTATCTTCCATTGGAATTCTTAAACGATAATTGATTAATTCATGTATCTTTTCTGGAACCCCAGCACTTTCACGACCAAATAATAAAGTATCATTCATTTTAAATTTAAATTTTGTATATGATATTGATGCTTTTGTAGTCATTAATATAATTCTCTGATTTTTTTTTACCTTAAAAAAATGATCAAAACTTTGATAAAAATTAATTTCATCTTTATTCATATAGTCCATAACTACTCTTTTAAATCTTCTATCACTTAGTAAAAATCCACAAGGTTGTATTATTTCTAATTTAGCACCTAAACAAGCACAAGTTCTTATAATAGCAGCGGTATTTTGAGGAATATCAGGTTCATATAAGGCTATTTTAGGTCTTAAATTCATTGTTTATGTGTCATAGTTTCTGTGGAAAAATAACTTTTTTCTTATATGAAATCATATATTAAATGTTAAAAAAACAAAAAATAAAAAATGTCAGAAAAAAAAACTGAAAGAAGAGAATTTTTATTTACAGCGACATATGCTGTAGGAGCAGTAGGGGTAGCGGCTGTTGTTTGGCCTATGGTTGATCAAATGAATCCTGATGCTTCCGTAAAAGCTTTAGCGAGCACAGAAGTTGATGTTAGCTCAGTTGAGCCTGGAAAAGCAATTACAGTACTCTGGAGGGGAAAACCGGTTTTTATTAAAAGAAGAACCCCAGAAGAGATAGCCGAAGCAAGAGCAGTTAAAATGGATGATTTACCAGATCCTCAAAAAGATGAAGATAGAGCAAAAGATCCAGAGTGGTTAGTGATGTTGGGTGTTTGTACTCATTTAGGATGTGTGCCACTAAATGATAAAGGTGATTATAATGGATGGTTTTGTCCATGTCATGGTTCTCACTATGATACATCAGGTAGAATAAGAAAAGGTCCAGCTCCTACTAATATGGAAATTCCAAAGTATGAATTTGTAAATAGTAATATAATTAAGATTGGATAAAAAGTAGTTTATGAGTGATCACGAATACGTTCCTAAATCAAAATTTGGAAAATGGTTTAATGATAGGCTGCCTCTTTTAACATTAAGTAATCACTTAACTGATTACCCAACTCCAAAAAACCTAAATTATTGGTGGACTTTTGGTGGAATATTAACCTTTTGCTTGATTACTCAAATTGTTACCGGTTTAACTTTAGCAATGCACTATATTGCTCATGCAGATTTAGCTTTTGAAAGTGTTGAGCATATAATGAGAGATGTAAATTATGGTTGGTTAATCAGATATATTCACTCAAATGGTGCTTCTATGTTCTTCTTGGCTGTTTATATACATATTTTTAGATCACTATTTTATGGCTCTTACAAATCACCAAGAGAAATGATTTGGATAATTGGAATAATAATTTATCTTTTGATGATGGCTGCAGCTTTTATGGGATATGTTCTCCCATGGGGTCAAATGAGCTTTTGGGGAGCGACGGTTATTACTAACCTTTTTAGTGCAATACCTTTTATTGGTGAAGGAATAGTTCAGTGGTTATGGGGAGGCTACTCAGTAGATAATCCAACCTTAACCAGATTTTTTACACTTCATTATTTAATACCATTTTTAATTTTAGGACTAGTAGTTCTTCATATATGGGCATTACATGTACCAGGAAATAATAATCCAATAGGAATTGATATTCAAAAGCCTTCTAAAGATACCGTACCTTTTCACCCTTACATAGTTATCAAAGATGGATTTGCTTTATTAATGTTTATGATAGTTTTTGCATTTTTTGTTTTTTATTCTCCTAATATTTTAGGTCATGCAGATAATTATATAGAAGCAAACCCAATGGTTACCCCACCTCATATAGTTCCTGAATGGTATTTGTTACCTTTTTATGCAATTTTAAGATCTATTCCAGATAAATTAATGGGTGTTATTGCAATGTTATCAGCAATTTTAATTTTAGCCGCACTTCCATGGTTAGATACATCAAAAATTAGATCTGCAGTATTTAGACCATTATATAAGCAGTTTTATTGGATACTTGTATTAGATGTAATTATATTAGGATACGTGGGAGCAATGCCAGCAGAAGGGCTATACTTGTTAGTTGCTAGAGTTGCAACTGCATATTACTTTATACATTTTTTGATAATTTTACCTATTCTAGGTTTCAAAGAAAAAACTATGCCTATACCACTAAGTATTACCGAACCTGTTCTTCAAGATTTATCAACTATCAAAAAAGAAAGTTTAAATTAATTAAGTGAAAGATATTTTTAAAATAATATATTTAACAATTTTATTGTCAATAACTGTACATCAAGTTAAAGCAGAAGAAAAATTAGATCTATTAAAAACAGACTGGAGTTTTAAAGGATTATTTGGCAAGTTTGATAGGGGAGCACTACAAAGAGGTTACCAGGTATACACTGAGGTGTGTGCTTCATGTCATTCAATGAAATATTTAAGTTATAGAAATCTATCAGAAAAAGGCGGACCAGAATTTTCTATAGAACAAGCAAAAGCAATTGCAGCAAGTTTTGAGGTAACAGATGGTCCAAATGATGATGGAGAAATGTTTCAAAGACCAGCAAAATTATCTGATAAATTTGTAATGCCATATGGAAATATAAAAGAAGCACAAGCTGCTAATGGCGGTGCATATCCTCCTGATATGTCCGTTTTAGCAAAAGCAAGAAGTGGTGGAGTTGATTATATTTATTCAGTTCTTTTAGGTTATGAGGATCCTCCTAGTGGAGTAACTCTAGATGATGGAGTTTATTATAACAAATACATGTATGGAAATAAAATCAAGATGTCTCAACCATTGTACGATGGCTCAGTTGAATATAGTGATGGCACAGAAGCTACAGAAGAGCAAATGGCAAAAGATGTAGTAACATTTTTAATGTGGACAGCAGAACCCCATTTAGAAGCTAGACATAAAATGGGCTTTAAAGCGATTTTGTATTTGATAGTTTTAACTATATTGGTTTATTTTAGTATGAAGAAGATTTGGTCACGTATTGAATCTAAAGTTTAATATATCACCATCTTTAACAATATAGTCTTTTCCCTCAACTCTCATTTTTCCATTTGTTTTTGAATTTGTCCAACCTTTATTTTTAACAAAATCTTCATAAGAAATCGTTTCGGCCCTTATAAAACCTTTTTCAAAATCAGTATGAATTACGCCTGCAGCTTTTGGTGCAGTACAATTTTTTTGTATCGTCCAAGCCCTTGATTCCTCAAGTCCAGATGTAAAATAGGTATCTAGCTCTAAAATATTATAACCTTTTTGAATCAATATATTCAAACCAGTTCTTTTTAATCCAATCATTTCCATATAATTTTTTTTTTCTTCATTTTCTAACTGATTTATTTGATTTTCAATATCAGCTGAAACAACTAAAGTATTTTTTTCTCCAAATTTATTAATAAAAGCCTTTGTATACTGATTTCCATTCACGATACTTGCTTCATCGACATTACATACAAAAATTTTAGGTTTTAAAGACAGTAAACCACTTTGTTTTAATGTTTTTTTTTCGAACTGATTATGAAGTATTTGGAAATCTTTTGATTTATTTATGCAATCTGAAGTTATTTCTATTACTTTTAATTGTTCTTCATCAACTTTTTTTTTATTATTTTTTTCCAATCTTTTTTGGATAGACTCTAAATCTGCTAGCATCATTTCAGTTTCAATGATTTCTAGATCTCTTATAGGATCTACTGAAGAGTTTACATTTTGAATATCATCAGAATCGAAACATCTAATCATATGAATTATTGCATCAACTTCTCTAATATAAGATAAAAATTTATTACCTAGACCTTCACCTTTAGAGGCTCCTTTTACGAGACCGGCAATATCTACAAACTCTATAGTTGTGTTAATCTTCTTTTTTGATTTTGATACCTCAACCAATTTATCCAATCTTTCATCAGGAACTGGTACTATACCAATGTTTGGATCTATTGTACAAAAAGGAAAATTAGCTGCCTGAGCTTTACTAGAATTTGTTAAAGCATTAAATAGCGTTGATTTACCAACATTGGGTAAACCAACAATTCCACATTTAAAGCTCATTTATTTATTATTTATAGTGCTTGAAAAAAGATCTAATTTTTTGTCAAGTAGAATTGGTATAGATTCAATAATATTAATTATAATTTTTTCTAATTCTATTTTTTCATCTTCATCAAAATCTTTAAGCACATGATCTATGACTACGTCTTTAGATTTTGGTTTACCAATTCCAATTCTGACTCTTGAATAATCTTTACCTATAAATTTATCAATAGACTCAATTCCATTATGGCCAGCACTTGACCCTCCAAATTTTGCTTTAACTTTACCAAAGTCAATGTCAAGATCATCATGAAAGACAAATACGTTTTCAGCATCTATTTTGAAATATTCTATTATTTCTCTAATGCATATCCCTGAATTATTCATAAAAGTTAAAGGTTTAATTGCATAAACTTTTTTTTTATTAACATTTCCAGTAGTCAGCAAACCTTTAAATTTTGGCTTCTGTTTAGATAAGCTAAATTTTAGATTTATAGCATCAATCATTTTGAATCCAATATTGTGTCTATTATTTTCACTATCCCGAGTGGGATTACCTAAACCTACAAATAAGAGCATAATTTTTTATTAAAAAGCTAGAGATTTTCACTATTTTTTGATTATTTTTTTTCTGCAGGTGCTTTTTTATCTTCACCTTCTTTTTTATCAGTTTCTTTTTCTTTTTTATCTCCTTCAGGAGCTTTTGCTTCGCCATCTGTACCTTCAGCTGTCACCTCTGCACCTTCCTCACCTTCTGAAGTTTCAGCAGGTTTTTCCGGCTCTTTCATTACAGTAGGAGCTGCTAATGTAGCTACAACAAAGTCTCTACCTTGAATAGTTGGAGTAACATTTTCGGGCAATTTAATGGATGAAATTTTAAAACTTTCTCCGATATCAACACCATCAAGATCAACTATTAGTTCAGTTGGAATATTTTCTGTTGGGCATTTTAATTCAACTTTTCTTCTAACTATATTTAATACCCCGCCTCTTTTTAACCCTGGTGATTTATCATTATTTATAAATTTTACTGGTATCTCTAAAATAACTTTTGCACCTTGGATTATTCTAAGAAAGTCAACATGTATAGGTTCATCAGAAATCACATCATAAGTGATTTCTTTTGGCAGTACATTTTCTGGTTTTCCATCTATATTTAGAGTTAAAATATTCGATAAAAAATTTTCTTTATCTATTAATGATTTAATTATTTTTTTTGAAATAGAGATTTTTTGATTTTGGTTTTTACCACCATATACTATAGCTGGAACACTACCTTGTTTTCTAAGTGAGCTTATTTCTCCCTTAGTTTTTGTGTTTCTAATAGTGACATCTACTGAATTCATAAAACAAAGGCTTTTAACTGATGTTCTTTAACAATTCAAGTTAATTATTTGAAAAGATCGGATACAGATGTAGAATTGGATATTCTCTTTATAGCTTCACTCATTAAGTTAGATATTGTTAAAACTTCAATATTTTTGGCACTCTTAACTCTTTCAGTGTTATCAATAGTGTCTGTTATGACTAATTTTTTGATGACTGATTTTTTAATTTTTTCAACTGCTTCTCCAGTTAGTACTCCGTGAGTAATATAAACATAAACTTCTTTGGCTCCTCTATCTTTAAGAGCTTTAGCGGCATTAACAATAGTGCCTCCAGAGTCAATTATATCATCAACAATAATACAATTTTTTCCTTTAACATTTCCAATAACATTCATTACTTTAGACTTTCCTGGGGCTGGTCTTCTTTTATCAACTATAGCTAAACCAACTCCTAATAGTTTACCTAAAGCTCTAGCTCTTTCAGTTCCACCAACATCGGGCGCAATACAAATAATATTTTTACTTTTAATATTTTTTTTTGCATGTCTTGCGAAAATAGGGGTGGCAAACAAGTTATCTACAGGAATATCAAAAAAACCTTGAATTTGTCCAGCATGAAGGTCTACGGTCACAACTCTATCTGCGCCAGCCTTAGTAATTAAATTTGAAACTAGTTTTGCTGAAATTGAAGTTCTAGGTGCTACTTTTCTATCTTGTCTAGCATATCCAAAATAAGGAATGACTGCTGTAATATTTTTTGCAGACGATCTTTTAAGAGCGTCAATGCATAATAGCAATTCCATTAAATTATCATTAGCTGGAGAAGAAGTTGATTGTATTATAAAAATACTATTACCTCTAATATTTTCATTGACTTCAATATAAATTTCTCCATCAGCAAATTTTCTTATACTTGAATTGATTAACTTAGATTTTAATTTTATAGAAATTTTTTTACTTAAAGCTTTATTGCTGTTTCCAGTTAATAATTTCATTGAGATTCTTTAATTAATCATAATTATTGAAATATTTCTACCATAATCACTCTCATTATTGCTAATTGATCTTCTTGCACTAAAAAAATGATTTTTTGTTTCAAAAGTGTTTTTGTTAATTATTTCTAGGTTTTTTATGCCTAACTTTTCTAACTGGTAGTAAATATACTTATTAAGGCTAAAATATGTTTTATTTTTTATAATTTTAAAAAATTTTTTATTTTTCCTGTCTTTTTTATTAAATTTTACTTTAAAATCTTTTTTAACTTCATAGTTTTTTTGAAAAATACATGGGCCTATTATTCCAACTAAGTTTTTAGTTTTACTTCCATTTTTAATTAAAAATTCTATCACTTTTTTGATTATTTCTCTATACGCGCCCTTCCAACCCGCATGAATGGCAGAAATAATTTTTTTGTGTTTGTCATAAATTAATACTGGTACACAATCTGCAGTTAAAACACCTAAAGCTATCCCTTTGATATTTGTAATTAAAGCATCACCTTTAAGCTTGTTACTATTAAATTTATAATTTTTATTTATAAAATGAAATTTATTACTGTGTATTTGATTTAGTAATATAAGTTTTTTACGAGAAATGCCAATTTTGTTACATACTATATCTAAATTTTTTAAAACATTTTTTTTTAAATCATTAGACCCAATTCCACAATTTAAACTACTATATATTCCTTTAGATTTTCCTCCCTTTTTATTAAAAAATACATGTTGTATTTCTTTAAATTTGAGAAGTTTTTTTGATTTTATCAATTTATAAACCCCGTTTTAAATGTGGTATTTTTGTTTGTTGCAAATAAAACTTTAAATAATTCTCCCATAGAATTTTTATCAATTAATCTTTTAACTCTAAAATAGATATCTGCTTTTTTAGAAAAAGGTAAGTTTTTTGAAATAATTTCTGCTCTTTTAAGTATTCCAAGGTTAATAAGAAAATTTTTTTGAGTTGTTTTTCCATTAATTTTAAGATTAAAATTTTTAAATATTTTCTCAACTATATTAAAATTTATATTGTAAGTAATATCCGCCTCACCAAAACTATTTAATAAATCTACATTTTTATGTTTGTGTACCGATTTTATAGTATTTTTCATTAAAGTATTCCAATATCCATAATCAATAATTAACACTCCTCCAGTATTTAAATTTATTTTTTCTGCAATTATTTTCATATATTCTATTGCATAAGGTGAATATTCTATGAATTTTTGTTTGTAAGAAATTTTAAATCCTATTTTTTTTTCTATTTCATTTATATTACATAAAATGTCTAAGAATTCAGGTTTTTTAAATTTATAAAACTTTACATTTCTTTCATACCATTTCCCGTTTTTTTTAATAAATTGTTTAAATGGAATCGCATCAAAAAATTCATTAGCAATAAATATACTTGGAAGATTGGAAACTTTATAAAGATTCTTTAACCATTTAATATTCTTATTTTTTAGTTTTTTTTTTTGAATCTTTTTTAAATATGGGCTTTTTTCTAAAATATTAATTTTACAACAATTTTTAAATAAAGGAAAATTTTCAAAAGTTTTAATTATTTGACTCATCATTTCTCCATTTCCAGCCCCAAGTTCTATAAGATTAAATTCTTTTGGGCTTTTAAGATTTTCCCAGAAAGAAATAATCCAAACTGCAATCATTTCTGAAAAAAGTATTGAAATACTTGGAGCGGTTATAAAATCACCTTTTTTTCCGAAAGGATTTTTCTTCATATAATAACCTGTCTTATTATTATATAGCGCCTCATTAATATACTTATCTATTGTTAAAATATCGTTTTCTTTAATTTTCATTTTTTTTTAATAGATAGAAAAATATTCCTAATAAGAAAAATACGATACTTATAACTTGGCCCATTGTTAATTCATATAATAAATAACCAATTTGAGAGTCTGGTTCTCTAAAAAATTCAATTCCAAATCTAAAGATAGAATAAAAAATTATAAAAGTTAAAGAAATTAATCCTGGGTTTTGAAAATGTTTTTTTTTTGATAGATAATTTAGTAGAAAAAAAAGAATTATTCCTTCAAAAAAAGCTTCATATATTTGTGAAGGATGTCTTGACACATTGTCAATACTTATAAATTTAACAGACCATAGAACATCTGTTTCTCTACCATATAGTTCTGAATTTATAAAATTTGCTATCCTCCCAAAAAATAAACCAATTGGTGAGGCTAATGCTATTAAGTCTAAAAAAATATAGTAATTAAGTTTGTGTTTTTTACTAAAAATTATAGTTGCTAAAATTACTCCTAGTAAACCACCATGAAAAGACATGCCACCATTCCAAATCATTAAAATTTCAGGTAAGTTATTTAAATAATATTCAAGATTGTAAAAAAGAATATATCCTATTCTTCCTCCAAAAATAATTCCTATTATTAGGTAAGTTATGAGATCATCAAATAATCTTAAAAATTTATCATTATTTTTTAATATTTTCTTGCAGTGAAGCCAGCCAAGTAAAATTCCAACTATATAAGCTAATGAATACCATCTAATTTCAAATTCAAATATTTGAAAAGCTACTGGGTCAAAATTATTAATAAACATTTTTAAAAAATAATTGTAAAGTATATTAAATTTATTAAAAATTATATGTCAAAATCAAAATTTATATTTGATAAATTAGCAAGGCTAATGGAAGAAGGCTTTATATCTTATAAAGATTTTAGTTCAGAAATTTTGAATATATTAAGATCGAAAAGAGATGAAATTATTTTTAAGATGAAACTTACCAGCAAAGAAGAAACAGATATTTTAAATAAAAGAATTGAAAATTTAGAAAAAAAAATTCAAAAATTAGAAAAAAATTATTTAAAAAAAAAATCTAAAAAGGTAAAAAAATCGTAACTCTTAATCCATTCATTGGAGATTTATTTAAAGTAATATTTCCACCATGTGATTTTATTACATCAGAAGCAATAGATAGTCCAAGTCCAACGCTAGATTTTGAATCTCCTCTACTTTTGTCTAATTTAAAAAAAGGTTTAAATACATTATCATAATCCTTTTCTTTAATTCCAGGTCCATCGTCATCTATAAATATAATTATATTATTACTAGTTTTTTTTAATTCAATTTTGATATTTTGAGAGTATTTTATTGAATTGTCTATTAGATTATTTAAACACCTTAGTATTAAATTTTTTCTACCATTTATATAAATTCTTTGATTTAGATGAGTTTTAATATTTTTTTTATCATATTTTTTAACAGTATTTTCTATCAATTCACTAATATTAAAGGTTTCAGTTTTTTCTGTAGAGCGTGAACTGGCAAATTGTAAATATTCATTTAACATTTTTTCCATTTCTAATACATCTTCCGATAGTTTTTTGGAGATATTTTCATCTTTTATGAATGCTAATTGTAATTTTATTCTAGTTAAAGGTGTTCTCAAGTCATGACTAATACCTGACAACATTTCTGATCTTTGATTTAGATGGCGAATTATTCTTTTTCTCATTTTTTCAAATTCGTATCCAGCTTGTCTTATTTCCATAGCTCCAGAGGGTCTAAACTCATCTATAAATTCACCCCTTCCAAATCTTTCTGATGCCCTTGCCAAATTTATAATTGGTCGAGTTTGATTTTTTAAAAAAATAATGGCTATAGTTATTAACAAAAAAGCTGGAAGTGTAATCCATAAAGCAAACATTCTTGCTGAAGTACTCGTTATTCTTTCTTTTGGTATATAAAATTGAAAATAACCATTTTTGTAACCAATTTTTAAATCAATTAAATTTTTATATGTAGTAGTATCAAACCAATATTCAAATTCTTTAGATTTAAGTTCTCTTCGTAAAGTTCTATCTGTTGGACTAAACCATCTTTCTAAATCTTCTTTTGGTAAAATTTTTGACGCTTCATATTTTACACTAAAATTAAGATGTTCTTGAAAAAGGTTAGTAAGTAAATCTTTATTATATTTTTCTAACTCGTATGCTGCAATGAATGTTTTAATTTCTCCAATTAATGCTCGTGTCATTCCTTTATTAGTCTTTATCCAAAGACTATCGAAAAAAACAACCGAAATAGTTATTTGTAAAATTATAATTGGTGTTGCAACAATTAATAGTGCTCGGTAAAATAGTTGTTTTGGTAATAAATTTTTAATAAATTTATTCAATCCATAAAACATAACCAGCTCCTCTTATTGTTTGAAGATATTTAGGATTTTTTGGGTCAATTTCAATTTTTTTTCTCAATCTTGTTATTATAACATCTATTGATCTTTCTTTATCAATTTCTATTAATCCACTAATAAATTCCCTAGAAAAAGTTTGGCCTGGTGAATTGATCATCTTTTCGAGTATAGTTTTTTCTGTATTATTTATTTTAAATTCTTTATGATTTTGAAAAATTAATGATTTATTTAAATCAATTTTGATATTATCAAATTCAATAATTCTTTTTTGTTGATTTTTTTTTGTTTTATTAAGAATATTTTTAATTCTTAGTATAAGTTCTTTAGGTTCAAAAGGCTTAGGTAAATAATCATCAGCGCCTATTTCTAATCCTTCAATCCTATCATTAGCCTCACCCTTGGCTGTTAAAAGAATTATTGGTGTTTGAATTTTATTCTTATTTTCATTAATAAATTCTAACCCACTTTTACCTGGCATCATTACATCTAGTACAATTAAATCAAATTTTATTATCTCAATTTTTTTAGTGGCATCCTCAGCGTTATTTGCTGTAGTGATAAGAAAATTATTTTCAGTTAAATATTGTTTAACCAAAGATCTAATTCCATCATCATCATCAACCACTAAAATATGAGCAGTAAATTTATTCATTAGTTATTTTTTTTAAAACATTATTAAAATTAAAAACTTCTTGTGAATTAGAATTTAAAAATGCGTTGTAGATTCTTTTTTTTTGTATAGTGAATATTTCATTAAAAATTTTTTCGCCTTTTTCACTTAAAAAAATATGTTTTATTCTTGAGTCTTGTTTGTCTTTTTTAAAAATTATTGTTTCTTTTTTTATCAAATCTTTCAAAATACGATTCAAACTTTGTTTAGTTATCTTTAGTTTTTTTAATAAATCAGAAATTGAGACTCCTTTATACATAGACAATAAATGTATGACTTTATGATGAGCTATACCAATAGAATGTTTATCTAATATTTTTTTTGCATCACCAAAAGATTCTCTATACCCAAGAAAGAGTTTTTCAATGATATCTTTTAGCTGGTCATCTTTTAAGTATAAAAGTTCTTTCATTATTGGTAAGTTATATTGACATATTACAGATACAAAGATATTTTTTAAAAAAAATTTAAATTATTTCAATCATGATACCTTACGATAAAAGATCTGGTAAAATTTGGTACAATAATGAGCTTGTTGAATGGACAGATGCCAAAATACATATTTTAAACCATGGACTACATTATGCCAGTTGTGTTTTTGAAGGTGAAAGAGTTTATGATGGCACAATTTTTAAATTAGAAGAGCACACATCTAGACTTTTTTATTCAGCAAAAAGAATGGGCATCACAATTCCATACACTGAGGAAGAAATTAATTCAGCTTCTAATAAAATTATTTCAATTCAAAATGTAAACAATGGGTATGTGAGGCCAATGGTTTGGAGAGGAAGTGAGATGATGGCTATATCTGCACAAAAGACAAAAATTCATGTTGCTTTAGCAACTTGGGAGTGGGGATCTTACTTTGATCCAAAATTGAAAGTAGAAGGTATTAGATTAAATATTTCTAATTGGAGAAGACCTGCACCAAACACTATACCTTGGGATACTAAAGCATCAGGCCTTTACATGATTTGTACTTTATCAAAACATGAAGCTGAACAACAGGGCTATGCAGATTCTTTGATGCTGGATCATGCAGGTAATATTGCAGAGGCAACAGGAGCAAATATTTTTTTTAAAGATAAAAACGGAGACCTTCATACTCCAATACCAGATTCTTTTTTAGATGGAATTACAAGAAGGACAGTAATTGAAATAGCAAAATCAAAAAATATTAAAGTTAATGAAAGAAAAATAGCACCTAGTGAATTATCAAATTTTGTTGGTTGTTTTCTTACTGGAACTGCTGCAGAGGTAACGCCGGTCTCTTGCATTGCCACAAATCAATTTAAAGTTTGTGAAACCATAATTGATTTAAATGAAAGCTATCAAGCTTTAGTTAGAAAAAAAAAAGCGGCTTAGTTTTTATTGTCTTTAGATATTGCGTGATCAATACCTTTTCTTAAATATTCGTAGCCAGTGTATAAAGTTAAAAAAGCAGACAACCAAAGTAAAATAATCCCAATAGTTTGAGCATTATAATTTTGAAAATTCAAAATTTTATTTCCAGTCTCTCCTGTTAGCAAAAGTGAAATTGCAAACATCTGCAAAAATGTTTTTAGTTTTGCTAAGTTAGATACAGGTAGCTTGACCTTTCCTTTAGCTAAAAATTCTCTTAAACCTGATATTAAAATCTCTCTAGTTAGTATTATAATTGCCGCAACTACTTCGTAGTGTCTTATTGTTCCATCCATTACCAGAAGAATTAATGCTGCTGCAACTATTATCTTGTCAGCAATAGGATCAAGCAATTCACCTAATTTAGATTCTTCACCAAGCATTCTTGCTAACATTCCATCTAAAAAATCTGTGAATGATGCAACTACAAATAATGCAAATGCTGTTAAATCACCATAAAATCCTGGCAAGTAAAAGGCCACAACAAAAAAAGGAACTAAAATTATTCTACCGATAGTCAATATATTTGGAATTTTTTTAAGCATAATTATTCATGAAAGAAATTATATATCTTTTTTGCAACTTTTTCTTCTACACCTTCTACAGATTTAATTTCATCAAAACTTGCAGATTCAACAGCTCTTGCAGAGCCAAAATGGTTCAATAATGCTCTTTTTCTAATAGAACCAATACCTTCTATTTGATCTAACATAGATTTTCTAATTCCTTTTGCTCTTTTAGCTCTATGAGATGCAATTGCGAATCTATGAGCTTCATCACGAAGTCGCTGCATAAAAAAAAGAGTAGGGTCGTTCTTTTCAAATTTATATGATTTGTCTTCGTAAAAAAAGGTTTCATTACCTTTATTTCTTTCCTTACCTTTTGCAATAGCAATCATAGGTAGGTCGTGGAGTCCGAATTCATTCAATACTTTTTTAGCCACAGAATACTGGCCTTTTCCTCCATCTATTAGTATTAAGTCTGGAAGAGTCAGGAAATTTCCTTTTTCAAGTATTGCTCTTTTAAACCTTCTTGTAAGAACCTCTTTTAACATTGCAAAATCATCTTGCCCCACACCTTTCGTTTTAATATCAAACTTTCTATATCTTTTTTTTATGAATCCTTCATCCCCAAAAGTTATCATTGCACCAACATTATTTGTTCCCTGAATATGACTATTGTCATAAACTTCAACTAAACTAAGATTATTTTTTAAGTTAAATTTTTTAGATATTCCTTCAAAGAAATTTTTGTTATTATTTGTTTCGTAAAGTTTTCTGTTTAAAGATTCTTTTGCATTTTTTTCTGCCATAGCAATAACTTTAGCTTTAGTACCTTTTTTAGCTATATTGATTGATATGGAATTATTTTCTTTTTTACTTAGAGTTTCTTCTATTAATTTTTTGTCATTAATGTCTGTATTAATTATTATTAATTTTGGTACATTTTTGTTTTCATAAAATTGCATTAAAAATGATGACATTATTTCTAATATATTTTGATCAGGGTCATGTTTTGGAAAGTAGGCTTGATTACCCCAATTTTGTTTAGATCTATAAAAAAAAACTTGAATACAAGTTTTGCCAGATTCTTTATAAGCGGCAATTACATCGGCATCAACTAAGTTTGCTTCATTAATTCTTTGTGAGGACTGAATAATATTTAAAGATTTAATCCTGTCTCTAAATATAGAGGCTTTTTCAAAGTCAAGCTCTTCACTAGCCAATTCCATTTGTTTTGATAAGTTTTTTTGAATATCTCTAGATTTTCCAGAAACAAATTGAATAGCATGATCAACTGATTTTTTATAATCAATATTGTTTATATAATCTACACATGGACCAGAACATCTTTTTATCTGGTAGAGTATACAGGGCCTTTTTCTATTCTTAAAAGTTCCATCATCACAAACTCTTAATTGAAATACTTTTTGAAGCATCTTTATCGTCCAGTTTGCTGAACCTGCAGAAGCAAATGGTCCAAAATAAAAACCTTCTAGATCTTTCTTGCCTCTATGTTTTTTAACTTGAGGCCATCGATCTTTATTGCTGATGAATATAAATGGAAATGATTTATCGTCTTTAAGCAATATGTTGAATTTTGGCTTATATTTTTTAATTAAATTTGCCTCAAGAAGAAGTGCTTCACTTTCATTTGCTGTAGTTGTTATTTCCAGTTTAAAGGTTTGAGACAACATCCTTTCAGTTCTAATTATATGATTTTTTTCCGCTATATAACTTTTTAATCTATTGGGTAAGCTCTTTGCTTTTCCAACATATAAAATATCATCTTTATGGTTGAGCATTCTATAAACACCAGGACTTTTTGGAATTAAAGGAAGCTCTTTTTTTATTACTTCTTTTCCTAGTTCAGAGCTTTTCATGACTTTTTTTTTTGGTAATTTGAATACCTACAGATTTACAATCTTTTAAAATCTCTAATTTTTCAATTTGAAGGGTTATTTTACCAATACGACTGTCTTTAAATAAGATATCAAAAACATCCTCAGCGAGTGTTTCTAAAAAATTATAATGCTTATTTTTAGTTAGTTTTTTGATTAATTTTACAACTTGCCCATAATTAACAATGGACTTGATATCTTTATCATTTGTTGGTTTTTTATCTTCATAATCAATTTCTAAACTAAATTTTACTTTTTGTGGTTTTTCTTTTTCAAATTCGTAATAGCCAAGCTTTAAATCTAGAGTTAGTTCCTTGATTAGAATTTTTTTTTCATAATTAAATAAATTTTTATTTTTATATATTTTTATAATTTTTAAATTATTTTTTTTCATTCTTTTCCATTCATTATATCTGGTGTTTGCCAGTTTAAGTTTTGACCACTATCAATTGCTAAAACTTGTCCTGTAATTGAACTGTTTTTGATAAAAAAGTCAACAGCGTTACAAATTTCATTTACATCCACTTGCTGTCTCAAAGGTGTTGATAAATACTGTTTTTTAAAGTGTTTGTCAGTTTGTCTTTTATTTTTTATTGTTGGTCCAGGAGCAATTCCATTTACTCTTATATTTGGAGCTAAACTCATGGCTGTAGTTTTAGTTAAAGTATAAAGACCAGTTTTGCTTATTGTATATGAAAAGAAAAAAGGAGTTAGTTTAAATATTCTTTGATCTATAATATTAATAATATTGTTATTTTTCCCCTTAATGTTTTTGGCAAATTCTTTAGAAAGTAAAGCCGGTGTTCTTAGATTTGTTCTTAAATGTTTGCCCCAACTATCTGTATTAAAATTATCTAATTTATCATTTTCAAACAATGAAGCATTGTTAATTAAACAATCAAAATATTTTAATTTTAATTTTGCAAATTTAACTATTTTATTAACATCTGTTTCTTTACTTAAATCTCCTTTAACTAAATAAATTTTAGTACCATTTTTTTCCAATTCTTTTTTTAAACCTTCGGCCTTAGATTTTGATTTATTATAATGGATTAATATTTCTTTTTTAGGACCAGATAATTTTTTTGCAATAGCAGCACCAATTCTAGTAGCTCCACCTGTAATTATTATTTTATTTGCTTCCATTTTTTCTTACCTTTTTGTGCTCTTGTACCTGGTAAACCCATAGTTGATCTACCTTTTGGATAAATTTTATTATTTGAACTATATTTTTTTACTTTGGGATTTAAAGTAATTTCTAGTTCAGATGCCTCAAGTTTTCTAATTTCATCTCTAATTTTAGCTGCCTCTTCAAATTCAAGGTTGGTTGCTGACTCTTTCATTCTTTTATTTAGAGCCTTTAGGTGTTTTTTAAGATTACCACCAATATTTTCTTCAGTTCCAACTTTAATATAATCTTTTTCGTAAACACTCTCGAGCACATCTCCAATTTCTTTTTGGATACTTTTTGCGCTGATATTGTGTTTTTTATTATATGCAACTTGAATAGATCTCCTTCTATTAGTTTCTTTAATAGCATTCTTGATACTCTTTGTTTCTTTATCTGCATAAAGAATAACTTTACCATCTAAATTTCTAGCAGCTCTTCCAATTGTTTGAACCAAAGAGGTTTCAGACCTCAAAAACCCCTCTTTGTCCGCATCTAGAATTCCAACTAATGCACATTCTGGTATATCCAAACCTTCTCTTAAAAGGTTGATACCAACCAAAACATCAAACACTCCAAGTCTTAGATCTCTCATGATTTCTATTCTTTCAAGAGTATCAATGTCAGAGTGCATATATCTAACCTTAATGCCATTTTCATGAAGATATTCAGTTAGATCTTCAGCCATTTTTTTAGTTAAAGTAGTTACCAACACTCTAAAACTATTATTAATTACTTTTACACACTCATGCATTAAGTCATCCACTTGATTTTTGGCAGGTCTTATTTCAACTGGAGGATCAATTAATCCAGTTGGTCTAATTATTTGTTCTACAAACTTATTTTTTGTTTGTTTTAGTTCCCAAGGTCCAGGAGTAGCGGATACAAAAACTGTTTGAGTTCTCATTGCATCCCATTCTTCAAATTTAAGTGGTCGGTTATCCATACAAGAGGGCAGTCTAAAACCATATTCTGCAAGGTTGCTCTTTCTAGATCTATCTCCTTTGTACATTCCATTTAATTGAGGAACAGTTACGTGACATTCATCAACAAAGATAAGAGTATTATCTGGAAAATATTCAAAAAGAGTAGGAGGTGGTTCACCAGGTTTTCTTCCAGATAAAAATCTTGAATAATTTTCAATTCCAGCACACGAGCCAGTTGCTTCGATCATTTCTAAATCAAATTTAGTTCTCTCTTCTAATCTTTGTGCCTCAAGTAATTTATTTTGCTCTTTAAATTTTTTTAAAGTTGTTTCCAATTCTCTTTTAATCTTAATTATTGCTTGTTCTATTGTAGGTTTAGGAGTTATGTAGTGACTATTAGCGTAAACCTTAATCACATTAAGTTCATTTACTAAATTACCTGTAAGTGGATCAAATTCCTCAATTTTTTCTAATTTATCTCCAAATAAACTTAATCTCCATGCGCGATCTTCAAGGTGAGATGGAAAAATTTCAAGATACTCTCCTCTGGCTCTAAAAGTTCCTCTATAAAAATTTTGATCATTCCTTTTATATTGAAGTGCAACTAATGATTTTATTAATTCTTCTCTATTATAATCATAATTAGTTTTTAAACTTAAAGTCATTTTACTGTAGGCTTCAACTGAACCTAGTCCATAAATACAAGATACACTTGATACAATAATTACATCATCTCTTTCTAATAAAGACCTAGTTGCTGAGTGACGCATTCGATCAATTTGTTCATTAATTGATGCTTCTTTTTCAATATATGTATCCGATCTTGGAACATAAGCTTCTGGAGTGTAATAATCATAATATGATACAAAATATTCAACAGCATTATCTGGAAAAAAAGATTTCATCTCCCCATAAAGTTGGGCAGCAAGAGTTTTATTAGGTGCAAGAATTAGAGCTGGTCTATTAGTTTTTTCAATAACCTTTGCCATGGTAAAGGTTTTACCTGACCCTGTTACACCTAGCAAAACCTGGCTTAGTTGATCTTTATCTGTGCCTTTAATTAATTGTTTAATGGCCTCTGGTTGATCACCTGCAGGCTTAAAATCAGTTTTCATCTGAAACTTTTTGCCTCCCTCTAGTTTGGGGCTTATTTCAGGATTTTTATTCTGAATCTCAGTAATTAGATCTTGATAAGTATTCTGCATTATTTATAAAACTAGTAGATTAAATTTATAATTCAATGAGCATAATATCAGACAGTTTAAAAAAAATTAAACCATCACCAACGATCGCTGTAACTCAAAAAGCGAGAGAATTAAAGGCTGCTGGTAAGGACGTGATAGGATTAGGTGCTGGTGAACCTGATTTTGACACTCCTAGCAATATTAAAAACGCAGCAATAAAAGCTATTAGAGGTGGCGATACAAAATATACAGCTGTTGATGGAACTCCAGCCTTAAAAAATGCGATTATAAAAAAATTTAAAAAAGAAAATAATTTAAAATATTCTGCAGAAGAAATAACTGTTGGAACTGGTGGTAAGCAAGTTCTTTATAATACTTTTATGGCAACTTTGAATAGAGGTGATGAGGTAATTATTCCTGCACCTTTTTGGGTTTCTTATCCGGATATGGTTTTGTTAGCAGGAGGTAAACCAAAAATTGTAAGATGTAGTGAGGCTGAAAATTTTAAAATATCTCCAAATAAATTAAGAAAAGCTATTTCTAAAAAAACAAAATGGTTAATATTAAATTCACCCTCAAACCCTACGGGTGCAAGCTATACTAAAGCTGAGATAATTAAACTTTCTAAAGTATTAATTAAGTACAAAAGAATTCATGTTTTAAGTGATGATATTTATGAACATATTACTTATGATAATTCTAAACATTTTACTATTGCTCAGATTTCTAATCTGAAAAATAGAACACTTACTATGAATGGTGTTAGCAAATCTTATGCCATGACAGGATGGAGAATAGGCTATGCGGGAGGCCCAAAAGAAATTATTAAAGCAATTCGTAAAGTTCAATCACAATCAACATCAAATCCTTCTTCCGTAAGTCAGGCAGCAGCAGTGGAGGCTTTAAATGGAACTCAAAAATTCATAAAAAAAAGATCTAAAGAATTTAAAAAAAGGAGAAATTTTGTAGTTAGAAGCTTAAATAAAATTAAAGGAATAAACTGTTTAACACCCAATGGAGCTTTTTATGTTTTTCCTAGTTGTAAAAATTTATTAGGAAAAAAAACTAATTTAAAAACAGATTCTGAGTTTGTTGAAAAATTACTAGAAAAAGCGAATGTAGCTGTCGTGCAAGGAACCGCATTTGGTTTGCCAGGACATTTTAGAATTTCTTATGCTACATCGATGCAAAAGTTAAAAGTAGCAATGGATAGAATAAAATTTTTCTGTGAAAGCTTAATTTAAGATTATTTTTTCTTTTTCTTTTTATCTAAACCAACTATTGGTGAATTTCTAAATCTTAACACAAGTATAGCTATAGCAATTAACAAAATTGCACTTGCTTCATAAACTAAAATTTCAGGATTTATTGATTTTCCTTGTAAAATTATAAATCTAGCCAATGCTGTTATAGCTATAAATAGTGGAAGAGTAATTTGTATAGATTGACTTTCCCAGAATACTCTTATCATTGCTAAAACTTCTAGATATAGAAAAAGAAGAAGAAGATCAGCTAATGTAACTTTTTGAATATTAACCATATGTAAAAGCTCACTACCAATAGCTATGACTGTACTAACTAGTATTAAAATTAAAGTTAGTAATTGTATTTGTTTAACTATTTTTTCCATATAATTTTAAGACGTTAAATATTTTTCAGCTTCTAGTGCAGACATACATCCCATCCCCGCAGCAGTTACTGCCTGTCTAAAGATTTTATCTTTAACATCACCTGCAGCAAAAACACCAGGAATATTTGTCTCAGTAGAGTCAGGTTTAGTTATTAAATAACCCTCTTTGTCCATATCCAATTGATCTTTGAAAAGTTGAGTTGCTGGGTCATGTCCAATAGCGATAAAAAGACCATCTATTTTTAATTCTTTAATATTGTTAGTTTTTAAATTTTTAATTTTTAGCCCTTTTACATTTTTTGGCTCTTCATCACCAATTACTTCTTCAACAATACTATCCCAAATAATTTCAATTTTTTTATTTTCCATTAATTTTTTTTGAAGTAATTTTTCCGCTCTTAATTCACCTCTTCTATGAATTAATTGTACTTTCGAGGCAAATTTTGTAAGAAAAATTGCTTCTTCAACAGCAGCATTTCCTCCACCAATAACTGCTACCGTTTTTTCTTTAAAGAAAAATCCATCACATGTTGCACAAGCTGAAACTCCAAATCCTCTAAATTTTTGTTCAGAATCGATATTTAACCATCTTGCCTGAGCTCCAGTTGAAATTATAATTGAGTCTGCTGTATATTTTTGACCGCTATCCCCAACCACCTCAAATGGTTTAGATTTTAAATTTACGGAAGCAATATGATCCTCAATCATTTCTGTTCCAACAGTTTTTGCTTGCTCTTTCATCTGTTCCATTAGCCAAGGTCCTTGAATTACTTCAGCAAAACCAGGAAAATTTTCAACATCAGTAGTAGTAGTTAGTTGTCCCCCAGGTTCCATTCCATGAACTAAAATAGGTTTTAGCATTGCTCTTGCGGCATAAACAGCGGCAGTGTATCCAGCTGGACCGGATCCAATTATTAACACTTTTGTGTGTTTAGTTGGATTTTGACTCATATCAAAGCTATATAGTGATTAATGACTAAATTAAAAGGCATATTATTAACTCAGGGAATGCATGGTATGATTAGCCAAGTAGAAGGCTTGGCCAAAGCTTTGGACATTGATTTTACACACCATACAGTTGAACTAAATAATTTTTGGAAAGCCATTCCACCTAAGTTGACACCCATTTCACAAAAAGTTTATAAAAAAATTTATCAAGATGATTTTGATTTAATAATTTCTTGTGGTCGTAAAAGTGTTATTCCATCAATTCATTTAAAAAATACATCAAGCAAAAAAATATTTAATATTCATATTCAAGATCCAAAAGTAGATTTAAAACATTTTGATTTTATCGTTGCCCCAGAGCATGATGTATTAGATGGCCAAAATGTTATCAGCACTAAGGGTGCTATTCATTATCTTACAGAGAATGAAATTAGTGAAAATAAAAACTATCTACAATCATTTATTAAAAAAGATGAAAGAAAAATTTGGACTTTAATTTTGGGTGGTCCAACTAAATATTACGATTACTC
>CACGJS010000010.1 GCA_902573385.1 uncultured Pelagibacteraceae bacterium
TAATGACATTAATTTATCGATTTTTTCAAGTCTTTCACCAAGTAAAATGTTAAATATTAGGTTTATGATTACAATAACAGCGATAGAAATTGCGACTAATTTGACGAAAAAAGTTTTAAGATTTTCTTTCATTTAAATAATTTGAATATATTGTTTTACTTAAAAATGTTAATAATTTATATAGCTTCTTTATAAAATTTATATGTCAAATAAATACTCTATATTTTCACTTATTAAAAATGCTTTTTCTTACCATGAAAATTGGCAAAAAGCATGGAAAGATGCTCATCCAAAAAAAGAGTATGATGTAGTTATAGTTGGTGGTGGTGGACATGGATTAGCTACTGCTTATTATCTAGCAAAAAAACATGATATTAAAAATATTGCTGTTGTTGAAAAAGGTTGGATTGGTGGAGGTAACACTGGAAGAAATACAACTATTATAAGGTCTAATTACTTATGGGATGCAAGTGCTGGTCTTTATGATCATGCATTAAAAATTTGGGAAGGTTTATCCCAAGAATTAAATTATAATGTAATGTTTAGTCAAAGGGGTGTTATGAATCTGGCTCACAATCTTCAAGATGTTAGAGATTTAAAAAGAAGAACACACGCTAATAGATTAAATGGTATTGATGCTTATTATCTTAGTACAGAAGAAGTTAAAAAGTTTTGTCCTATTATAAATACTTCACCTAATATCAGGTACCCAGTATTAGGAGGAACGCTCCAAAAAAGAGCTGGTACTGCACGTCATGATGCCGTTGCCTGGGGTTATGCTCGTGGTGCTGATGAAATGGGTGTGGATATAATTCAAAATTGTGAAGTTAAAGGAATAAAGCGTAATGGTGATAAAGTTGAAGGTCTTGAAACTACAAAAGGTTTTATAGCTACAAAAAAAGTTGGTGTTGTTGCTGCAGGACATTCTAGTGTTATTGCTAATATGGCTGGTTTAAAATTACCTTTAGAAAGTAAACCTTTGCAAGCATTAGTATCAGAACCAGTCAAACCTATTATTGATACTGTTGTAATGTCTAATGCTGTTCATGCGTATGTTAGTCAATCAGATAAAGGTGAACTTGTTATTGGTGCTGGCACAGATGATTATGTGTCTTATTCTCAAAAAGGTAGTCATCAAATAGTTGAAGGCACTCTTAATGCAATTTTAGAACTTTATCCAATATTCAGTAGAATGAGAATGTTACGTCAATGGGGAGGCATAGTAGATATCTGTCCTGACGCTAGCCCTATAATAAGTAAAACTTCTATTAAAGGTTTATATTTTAATTGTGGTTGGGGCACTGGTGGCTTTAAAGCAACTCCAGGTTCTGGAGATTTATTTGCTCACACAGTAGCTAATGATGAGCCACATAAACTCAATGCTGCATTTAACTTAAATAGATTTGTTAGTGGTGATCTTGTAGATGAACACGGTGCTGCAGCAGTAGCTCATTAAATGTTTATTATTAATTGTCCTTTTTGTGGTGAAAGAGATCAAAGTGAATTTAAAGCTGGTGGTGAAGCTCATATTGAAAGACCTAAACAACCAACGGAATTAAGTGACGATGAGTGGGCAGAATATTTATTTATGAGAAAAAATATTAAAGGTGTTCAATTTGAAAGATGGAACCATGCTCATGGTTGTAGAAAATGGTTTAATATGGTTAGAGATACATCTAATGATGAAATTAAATTAATTTACAAAATGGGTGAAAATCCTCCAATTGAATAATAATGTCAAACAATCTAAGAGTTAAAAGTAGCAACTATATAGATGAAACTACGATCGTTTCTTTTAAATTTAATGGAAAAAATTACCATGGATATAAGGGTGACACTCTAGCTTCTGCTTTATTAGCTAACAATGTTCATTTAGTTGGTAGAAGTTTTAAATACCATAGACCAAGAGGAATAATGACCTCTGGCTCAGAAGAACCAAATGCTATTGTTCAAGTAGGTAATAATGCAGCCATCACAGAGCCTAATGTAAGAGCTACTGAAGTTGAAATTTATGATGGATTAGAAGCTACTAGTCAAAACTGTTGGCCAAGTGTTAATTTTGATATTGGAGGAATAAACAATTTATTATCTCCTTTTTTACCTGCTGGATTTTATTACAAAACCTTTATGTGGCCAGCAAGCTTTTGGAAAAAATATGAATACTTTATAAGACATTCGGCTGGATTAGGGAAATCACCAACAAAACCAGATACTGACATTTATGATCATAAATACATACATTGTGATGTGTTGGTAATCGGGGCCGGAATATCAGGAATTATGGCTGCAAAAATAGCTGCAAAAAATAATTTAAAAACACTTTTATTAGAAGAAAAAACTCAGATTGGTGGATCTACAATTTATCAAAATTCAGAAAAATTTAAAATTGATAACAAAAATTCTTCGGAATGGTTAATTAATGAAATCAATGAAATAAAGAAATTAGATAATTTACAAATAAAAACAAGAACAAGTGTTGCTGCTTATCATGGTTATAATTATCTTTTAGCCAGAGAAAATTTAACAGATCATTTAAGTCCCTCAGAAAAAAAAGGTAAAATCAGACAAAGACTTTTAAAAATTAGAGCAAAAAAAGTAATAGTTGCTACAGGATCTTTAGAAAGACCTCTTATTTTTAATAATAATGACAGACCTGGAATAATGCTGTCATCAGCTGTAAAGAAATACGCAGATCATTATGGTGTAATTTGTGGAAAAAATAATATTTTCTTTACAAACAACGACTCTGCTTATGAAAGTGCAATTTCTTTACATAAAAAAGGAATCAAGGTTCAGGCTATTATTGATATAAGAGAAAACTCTAAATCATCTCTAGTTGAAGAAGCTACTAACCTTGGTATAAAAATTTATTGGTCTCATACTGTTGTTGATACAGTTGGTTATAAAAAAATTAACAAGATTTCATTAAAGAAATTATCTAATGACGGCCAATCAACAACTGGTTCTAAAATAAATATTAGTTGTGATTGTCTTGGTGTTTCTGGTGGATGGACACCTGCAGTTCATTTGTTCACTCAATCTGGTGGAAAACTTAAATTTCGTGATAAAGATCAAGTATTCATTCCAAATAAATATCCATCAAAACAAATCAGTATTGGTTCTTGTAATGGAGATTTTTCATTAAATGATATAATAAAAAATTGTTTAAATAGTTTAAAAAAATTTCTTGAAATTGAAAATATAGAATATGAAAATTTAGATATAATTAATCCGATAGAAACTGAAAAAAGAAATATCTGGTTACTTCCTTCCGATAAAGTCATTGGTAAAACTAAACCTTTCGTTGATTATCAAAATGACGCTACTGCAAAAGATATTAAATTAGCCCTTAGAGAAGGCTTTAGGTCTATTGAACATGTAAAAAGATATACAACAACTGGTATGGGTACAGATCAAGGTAAACTTGGTAATATGCATGCTTTAGGAATCGTGGCTGATACAACTGGTGTAAAGATGAGTGAACTTGGAACTACAACATTTAGACCTCCCTACACACCTTTAACTTTTGGAACTATTGTTGGAAGAAATGTTGGTGAATATTTTGATATTTTTAGAAAAACACCAATGAATAATTGGCATTTAAATAATAAAGCAGAATTTGAAAATGTTGGCCAGTGGAAAAGAGCTTGGTATTATCCAGTTAATAACGAAACAATTTATGAAGCTGTTCAAAGAGAAAGTTTAGCTGCAAGAGAGAGTGCTGGAATATTAGATGCTTCTACACTTGGTAAAATTGATATTCAAGGTAGTGATGCATCTGAATTTTTAAATAGAGTTTATACAAATGCTTGGTCAAAACTCGGAATTGGTAAATGTAGATATGGATTAATGCTTAATGAAGATGGAATGGTTTATGATGACGGCGTTACAACGAGATTAAGCGAAAACCATTATATTATGACAACTACTACTGGTGGTGCTGCAAATGTACTGGGCAAACTTGAAGATTATCTTCAAACAGAATGGCCTGAATTGGATGTTTACTTAACTTCTGTAACTGATCATTTTGCAACAGCAAGTATTTGTGGTCCAAATAGTAAAAAGATTTTAAATAAATTAATTCCAGAATTAGATTTATCTGATGAAAATTTTCCTCATATGTCCTTTAAAGAAGCTCGTATCGGTAAAATTAAATGTAGGGTAATGCGTATCAGTTTCACAGGAGAGCATAGCTATGAAATTAATGTCCAAGCAAATTATGGTGAGTCTTTATGGGAACATTGTATGGAAGCCGGAAAAGAATTTAATATTACTCCATATGGAACAGAAACTATGCATTTGCTGAGAGCTGAAAAAGGATTTATAATTGTAGGACAAGATACAGATGGAACTATGACACCAATAGACCTTCAAATGGATTGGATAGTTAGTAAGAAAAAATATGATTTCATTGGTAAAAGATCTTTATATAGATCAGATACTATAAGAGAAGATCGAAAACAACTAGTAGGACTATTAACTGAGAATCCAAAAGAAATATTGGAAGAAGGTGCACAGATAGTATCAGATTTAAGTAAAAAACCATTCGAAATGTTAGGTCATGTCACATCAAGTTATTTCAGTCCAAACCTGAAAAAATCAATTGCACTAGCTGTTGTAAGGGGTGGAAAAAAAATGATGGGTAAAAAATTATTTATACCAATGGAGGGTAGAACTATTAATGTAACAATTGTTGATCCTATTTTTTTAGATAAGGAGAATAAAAGATTAAATGCTTAATTATAAATCATCTATTATAGAAAATAAAAAATATTCTGGATTATCAATTAAAGAAATTTCTCCAGTTATGAAATTAAATCTAAGAGGAAAAAGTAGAGATTTTTTATCAACTATTGGAAAAAATATTAATATGATTTTACCAATTGAAGCAAACACCTCATCTTCTAGTGATAAATATACATCTATGTGGTTATCTCCAGATGAGTGGCTAATGGTATCAAATAACATTATTGACAAAGAAAATAATAACTATGAAATTGGAGATTTATTATTTAACAAAATTTCAAAAACAAACTTAGGTGCGGTAACAGATGTTAGTGATCAATTTGTTTTAATTAACCTAGAAGGTGAAAAAGTTTTTGATTTATTATCATCTGGTTGTCCTATGAACTTTAATAAATTTAAAGAAAAAGAAGGTACTGTTGCTCAAACTTTATTGTCACAAGTGGATATTATAATTCACCATAAAAAGCATAATAACGTTAATTTGTTCGTAAGAAGGTCATTTTCTGAACATTTATTTTCTTGGATTAACGATGCTGCGTCAAGGTTATAAGCTTAAATATATTTAATTGTTTGCTATAAGATCTTAATGAAAAAAATAATTTTAGTAGTATTATTTGCATTTTTGCCCTTTTCTCTTAATGCAGAATCTAAACTTAGCCAAATATTATCTTCGGGTGAGTTAAAAGTTGGAACTACAGGTGATTGGGATCCAATGACAATTAAAGATCCAGCAACAAACAAATACAAAGGTTTTGATATAGATGTGATGAATGAACTAGCAAAAGATATGGGTGTAAAAGTTACTTTTGTTCCTACAGAATGGAAAACTATTGTTTCAGGTATTACAGCTGGAAGATATGATATTTCTACTAGTGTAACTAAAACTCCTAAAAGAGCTGAAGTTGCTGGTTTCACAAGCTCTTACTATAAATATGGAACTGTGCCTTTAGTTCTTAAAAAAAATTTAAAAAAGTATTCTACTTGGGAATCATTAAATAATAAAAAAGTAACAATTGCAACTACACTTGGAACATCTCAAGAAGAAAAAGCTAAAGAATTTTTCCCAAAATCAACACTAAGATCTGTTGAAGCTCCTGCCAGAGACTTTCAAGAAGTTTTGGCTGGAAGAGCTGATGGAAATATTACTAGCTCAACTGAAGCTAATAAATTAGTTATTACCTATCCTCAATTAGCTATAGTTCCTGATGGAGAAAAAAATCCTGCTTTTTTAGCCATGATGGTTAGTAAAGGAGATAAAGTTTGGAATGATTATGTTAATGAATGGATTAAAAACAAAAAAGCCTCTGGTTTCTTTGATAATCTATTAGCGAAATATAATTTAAAAAGTTTATAAAAAATTAGATATTAATTATTAATTCATTATAAGTTAAAGAGTGAGAAATTTATTTTTTTTACTTTTAATTTTACTACTTACTTCTTGTACTAAACAAGATTTAGGTTGGTTTATTCTCTCACCTAATAATGTTGAGGGATTAACAAATCTAAAATTTTTACTAAGTGGTTTAACTACCACCATTTATATTTCTGTTGTTTCTATAATCATATCAGCAGTTGTGGGATTTGTTGTTGCTATACCTTCTTTAGCTAAAAATAAATTTTTAACTTATATAAATATTGGATATGTTGAAATTGTTAGAGCAATACCATTACTTGTTTTAATTTTATGGATTTATTATGGTTTACCTATAATGACTGGAATAAGCTTCAGTCCATTTGTGTCTGGTATAATAGCATTATCTATAAGTGAAAGTGCATTCCAAGCTGAGATTTTTAGAGCAGGTATTAATTCTATTAAGAAGGCTCAATGGGAAGCAGGTAGTTCGTTAGGGTTAAATTTTTTTAAAAGATTAAGATTAATAATATTTCCACAGGCAATTAAGAATATATTACCTGCATTAGGCAACCAATTTGTATATGTTTTAAAAATGTCATCACTTGTATCAATTATTGGAATTGGTGATTTAACAAGAAAAGCTAATGAATTAGTTGTAACAACTTACAGACCTTTAGAGATTTATACATTTTTAATTTTAGAATATTTATTTTTAATCTTAATTGTTTCTTACTTTGTGAGAAAATTAGAAAAAAAACTCATGGATGGTGATGACAATTAAGGTATTTATTAAACTTTAATACTTAAAATAAGTTGTTGTAAGCAAACTAAGGTATAAAAGTTGTACGAAATAACAAATAAGCAAAATTTAAATCTATTTTATAGTTGAATTTAATTATTATCGTTATAAACACTCACTAACGGAAGGATGGCTGAGCGGTTGAAAGCACCGGTCTTGAAAACCGGCAAAGGGGCAACTCTTTCCTGGGTTCGAATCCCAGTCCTTCCGCCATTAATCACTTTTAAAAACAAAATTCTTAAATAGTTGCACTACTTTATTTGTATCAGTTTTAATTGATAATTTTTTACCTTGATTTAGTTTATATAAATTTTCATCATCAATTTCTAATAAGTTACTTAAATAATTTAATTCTTCCTCATTAAAACCATTAATATATTTTTTAGTAAAAGAGCTTAAAAGTTTATCCATTTCTTTAGATCCTCTATATATAGATCTATAGATAATTTTTTTTTTTAAATTCGTTATATTAATGACCATAAAAATTTATATATTGTATGTAACATGAAAAATAGAAATAATTATAATTATTTATTGTCTGATTTAGATAATTTAGTTGGTGTTGGAAAAAAAACCATGATGATTCTAAAGAAAAAAAATATAAATAATATATTTGACTTATTGTGGAAGTTGCCTAAATCCTATACTGATAGAAGTGTAATAAACAAAATAAATGAACTTCAAATTGGAAAAATATCTACTGTAAAAGTCATACCAATTAAATATATTTTTCCAAGAGTAAGAAATTTACCAAACAAGGTTATTTGTGAAGATATAACTGGTAAAATCAATTGTATTTTTTTTAATAGTTATGAAGGTTATATTAAAAAAATATTACCTCTCAATGAAGAAGTAACAATAAGTGGTAAAATAAATATTTTTAAAAATCAATATCAAATTACAAACCCTACATATTTGTCCAAAGATAGCTCTATAATAGAAAAAGTTCATAATAAATATTCGTTAACTGAAGGAATTACAGAAAAATCTTACAATAAAATAATTAAACAAATTTTACAAAACCTCCCTTTATTAAAAGAATGGCATGATATTAAAATATTAAAAAAGTTTGGTAATGAAAGTTGGAATAACTCAATAATTAAATTACATGACCCTAATAACATAGCTAATTATAAATCAAACTTTTACAAAAGACTTGCATTTGATGAAATATTTTCTTCATTTTTAGTAAAATCACAAATCAGGAAGAAAATAAAAAAAATTAAAAAGGATTCAAAAAAATTTACGCAAATTTCATACAGTAATACACTTAAAAAATTAAGATTTGATTTAACTAATGATCAAAATAAAGCGTTAAATGATATAAATAAAGATTTAACCTCAAAAAGTAAAATGTTTAGATTATTACAAGGTGATGTAGGAAGTGGTAAAACTATTGTGTCTCTAATATCTGCTTTAAATGTCATTGAATCTAATTTCCAAGTAGCCTTAATGGCACCAACAGAAATTTTAGCTAGACAACATTTCAATCTAGCCAAGGAATTATTTCCAAAAAATATTAGTATTCAATTATTATCGAGTAAAAGCGAAAATTCTGAAAAAAAAAAAATAATTAAAAACCTAGCAAACAATGAAATAAAAATGATATTTGGTACGCATGCTATTTTTCAAAAAAAAATCATTTTCTCAAAACTAGGTTATATTATAATTGACGAACAACATAAATTTGGAGTGAGACAAAGAAAGCTCTTATCTGATAAAGGTGGTAAAAATTGTGATATCTTATTGATGTCAGCTACACCAATACCAAGAACTCTTACTATGACAATTTATGGTGATATGGATGTCTCTCTAATAAAAGAAAAACCAAATCATAGAAAAGAGGTAAAAACATATAGTAAACCTGAATCTAAAATTGATGATGTGATTAATTTTGTTAAAAAAGAGATTAATAATGGAAGCCAAATTTTTTGGGTATGTCCGCTGATTGAAGAATCTAAAAAAATAGATCACCAATCCTCAGTAAAAAAATTTACTTTTTTAAAAAAAATATTTCCAAATAAAGTAGGATTGCTTCATGGAAAGATTGATATCGATGAAAAAGAAAAAATATTATATAAATTTTTAAATAAAGAATATTCAATATTAGTTTCAACAACAATAATTGAAGTTGGAATTGATTTTCCTAATGCTAATGTAATAGTCATTGAGAATTCAAATAAATTTGGTTTATCTCAATTACATCAACTAAGAGGAAGAGTAGGAAGAGGATCAAAACAATCAAGTTGTATTTTATTATTTAAATCCAATCTAAGTCAAAATGCAAAAAAGAGAATAAATATATTAAAGAATTCCAATGATGGTTTTGAAATATCAGAAGAAGATATGAAGTTGAGAGGTTTTGGTGATTTACTAGGATTTAAACAAAGTGGAATAAAAAATTTTAAATTGGCAGATCCAGTTCAAAATGAAGATCTGTTTATTTTAGCAGAAAAAGAAATACAAAAAATTGAGAAAAATAATCATGATATTCAAAGATATAAACCTTTATTAAAACTATACGATCAAGCTGATATAATAAATGATATTGTCTAATTTTTGGGATTTGAAGTTCCTGCAGAAACAATAAACTTAGAAGCTTCTTCGAAAGACATATCTAAATAAATAATATCTTCTCTTGGAAACATCAAAAGAAAACCGCTTGTTGGATTGGGTGTTGTTGGAACAAATACATTGACTAAATCTCTTTTAGTTTTATCAACAATTTCCCCTTCATTTTTTTTTGTGGCAAATCCAACAGCCCAGGTATCTTTTCTTGGGTACTGAATCAAAACTACACTTTTTTTATTACCGTCTTTTTTTGTAAAAGTTTCAGTCATCTGAACTATTGCCGAATAAATTGTTCTCAATATTGGTATTTTTTTAAATAAATCATCAAGTATTTGTAAAAATTTTTTACCTAAAAAAGAAAGAGATAGTCCTCCGATTATAGTGATAAATACTAATGTAATTATTATTTCAATACCAGGAATCTCATATGGTAAATAACTATTTGGGTTTAATTTTGGAGGAATTATTTTTGTTGAAATGGATAATAAAAATTTACTTAGATATAAAGTAAAACCAATTGGTATTAAAACTATTACACCAGTAAAAAAATAGTTACGTATACGTAATGTAAAAGATTTTTTTTTATTTTTTGCCATTATTTTACTGTTTGATAGTTATATGATATTAACAATTTATTATTAAAATGAATAGAAGAAAATTTATAAATTATTTAAGTTGTGGTTGCTGTAGTTTGCTTTTACCATCATGTTCTACAGCACCTATTACAGATAGAAGACAGCTTAAATTATTACCAGAATCAAAACTTAATGCACAAGCTGCTGCTATTTTTGAAAAAATAAAGTCTAAAGAAAAAATGAGTGAAGATAAAGATACACTCAATGAAATCAAAAAAATTGGTAGTACCATGGAAATAGCAATTGATAAATATTTTGATAAATCAAATTCACCAAACCCTACAGCAAATTTTCAATGGGAATATATATTGATTAAAAATGATAAAGTCAAAAATGCCTGGTGTATGCCTGGCGGTAAAATTGCAGTTTATACTGGAATGCTTGAAATAACAAAAAATAAAAATGGATTAGCTGCTGTCATGGGACACGAAATAGCACATGCAGTTGCCAAACACTCTGTTGAAAGAGCTAGTAGATCAGTTTTGTTAAATACCAGCACACAACTTATTGATATTTTTTCTGGAGGAAAATTATCTCAAGTTAATAGAGTAACTGGAATGAATACTGTTGGTTTATTATCGCAAATAGGAATTTTGAATCCTTTTAGCAGAAAACAAGAAAGCGAAGCTGACTACTTAGGTTTAATTTTTTCTTCATTATCTGGTTATGATATAAGAGAAACTGTAAAAATTTGGGAACGAATGAAAGAGACCAACAAAGGTAAAGAACCTCAAGAATTTATGAGCACTCACCCCTCTTCTACAAATAGAATTAAAAATATTAATCAATGGATGAAGGAAGTTGTTTTAGACTATCCTCCTATAATAAGCTAAAAATTTATGGTGAGCCCTGATGGACTCGAACCATCGACCCATTCCTTAAAAGGGAATTGCTCTACCAACTGAGCTAAGGGCCCACATAGAAATCATGAAAGTTAAATGAATGTCTTTTTTATTTAATTTTAAAAAAGCTATTGGTGAAGTCTTCTTTAAAATTTTTAAATTTCTTTACACTTAAAAATTTAAACAATAAAAAAATATCTAACTTAAATAATTTTTATTACCAAAGATCCTTTATCTATTGTATTAGTTGTAAAAATGCAAATAATAAAAATCACAACTTATCAATATATTCATCGTGAAATTTGTCAAAAGTACCCATTTTTATATTTTTTCTAATAGCTGACATTAGTTCTTGATAAAAATTAATATTATGAAGAGTTAGAAGTGTTGAGCCAAGTATTTCATTGGTATTAAAAAGGTGGTTTAAATAATTTTTTGAATATTTGTTTAAGCTTAAATTTGAACAATTTATATCAAGAGGGTCATTATCATTTCTATATTTATTATTTTTTATATTAATTCTACCATTCCAGGTAAAAGCAAGTCCAGTTCTCCCTGATCTAGTGGGCAAAACACAATCAAACATATCTATCCCTCTTTTTACAGCTCCCAATATATCAGATGGAGTTCCAACACCCATTAAATACCTAGGCTTATCACTAGGCATATATTCTTTAATATCATCTAACACATCAAACATTTCTTTTTGAGTTTCACCTACCGCCAAACCACCTATAGCATATCCATCGAAGCTAATTTTAGTTAATGCATCAATAGATTTAAATCTTAAGTCTTTAAATAAACCTCCTTGAACTATTCCAAATAAAGCTTTACTAGGATTATTGCCAAAAGCACTTTTAGATCTTTCTGCCCAATAGATTGATAAATCCATTGATTTGTTAATAAGCTTGTAATCAAATGTTTTTTTAGGACATTCATCCATTACCATTACTATGTCTGAGCCTAGTCCTTTTTGGATTCTTATGCTTTCTTCTGGACTTAGTATAAATTTTTTTCCATCAACATGTGAATTAAAAATTGCACCTTTTTCTCTATCAACTTTATTTAATTTTGATAAAGACATTACTTGAAATCCTCCTGAATCAGTCAATATAGGTAAACTACAATTCATAAATTTATGAAGACCACCTATAGAAATTATTCTATCAACACCTGGTCTAATCATTAAATGATATGTGTTTGATAAAATTATTTCAGATCCTGTTCTAACAATATCATCAATTAAGCAGGCTTTAACAGTCGCCTGTGTACCAACAGGCATGAAAGCAGGAGTGTTAATATTTCCCCTGTGAGTTTTAATTAAACCACATCTAGAAAAATTATCTTTATGTAAGACATTAAAAGTAAGCTTTTTTAATGTCATTTAATGGAAACTATTTTGTTTTAAAACTAATAATCTTATCTGGATCTTTCACTGAACCATTGTTGTTTTGATCGCCTCTTTTAATTTTATCAACAAATTCCATACCTTCTATTACTTTACCAAAAACTGTGTATTGTCGATCAAGAAATGGTGCTTCTTTGAAACAAATAAAAAATTGACTATTGGCACTATTAGGGTCTTGTGATCTAGCCATAGATAAAGTTCCTCTTTCATGAGGCAAATCATTAAATTCTGATTTTAAATCAGGTAAATCTGAGCCTCCCATGCCAGCTCTTCTTAAATCAAAATCTTTATTTGAAGAATTTCCAAATTTTACATCACCGGTTTGAGCCATAAACCCATCTATAACTCTATGAAAGACCACATTGTCATACTTTCCTGAGTTTGCTAATTCTTTAATACGCTCAACATGATTAGGGGCAACATCATTAAAAAGTTCAATTTTAACATCACCATCTTTTAATTTCAATATCATTATATTTTCCTTTGCTATTATGTTGTTTGTTAATAAAAAAAAAATAATTAAAAATTTCAATATAGATTTAATCATATTTTTGTTTTAAAGATTTAATTGTACTTTTGGTAGTAAATTTTTTAATATCACCACCTAATGAAATTATTTCTTTAACAAATTTTGAAGAAATAATTTGATTTTCTACATCTGACATTAAAAAAATAGTTTCAATTTTATTGTTAAGTTTTCTATTCATGCCGGCTAATTGAAATTCATATTCAAAATCTGAAACAGCTCTTAAACCTCTTAAGATAATATTTGCATTATATTTTTTACATAAATCAGTAGTTAATGATTTAAATGAAATAATCTTAATATTCTTTTTACTGAATTTAAGATCTTTAAATAATGCTTTTTTAATGATTTCAATTCTTTCTTCTTCATTAAATAAATAATCTTTGTTTGAAACATCTGATATTGCAACTACTAGAGTGTTTACAATTTTTAAGCCTTTTTTAATTACATCTATATGACCATAAGTAATTGGATCAAATGTTCCCGGGTATATTGCTGTCTTTTTCATTATAATAAATTATCGTCAATTTTAATTGCTGAAACAACTTTTTCATCACCAGATAATTTAATAATTCTTACACCTTGAGTATTACGACCAGCAATTCTTATTTCTTTTACCGCTACTCTAATAACTCGTCCTTTATTGGTAGAAATTAGTATTTCATCACCTCCATCTACTGGAAATGATGAAGAAACATTTCCATTTCTATCAGAATTAACAATACCTATAATTCCTTTTCCACCTCTATTGGTTACTCTAAAATCATAATGTGAAGTTCTTTTACCAAAACCATTTTCAGTAATTGATAATATAAATTTTTCTTTCGCTTTATGTTCTAATTTTTCATCTTTTTTAAGTTTACCATTTTTTTTAGTTTTATCTTTTTCTATTATAGACAGTGAAACTATAGAATCATTATCAGATAAATTAATTCCTCTAATACCTTTTGAAGATCTTCCTTTAAAAATTCTCATTTTTTTAGACTCAAATCTTATGCATTTACCAAGTTTTGTACTAAGCATCAAATCTTGATCATCATTACAAATTTTAACACCAACAATTTTGTCATTATTATCTAATTTCATTGCAATTTTTCCAGATGAATTAATAGATAAAAAATCTTCAAGACTATTTTTTCTAATTTTTCCTTTTGATGTAGAAAATACAATTTGTAAATTTTTCCATTCAGACTCTTCTTCAGGAAAAGGCATTATAGAACTAATAGACTGATGATTTTTCAGTGGAAGAATATTAAACAAAGATTTTCCTTTAGAATTAGCTGATCCTTCTGGAATTTTCCAAGCTTTAATTTTATAAACAAGACCCTCAGTAGAAAAAAACAATACCGATGTATGGGTATTTACTGAAAGAGTTTGGACTACAGAATCTTCATCTCTAGTTTTAATACCTGATTTACCCTTACCTCCTCTTTTTTGTTGCTTAACATTACTTAAGGCACCTCTTTTAATGTAACCCTGAAGGGTAACTGTAATAATTACAGATTCTTTTTGAATAGTTTCCTCTATGTCGTAGTTTAATATTGCATCAATAATTTTTGTTCTTCTAGGAACAGAAAATTTTTCTTTAATAACCTTAAGCTCGTTACTAATAACCTTCAAAAGTTCTTTTTTAGAATTAATTATTTTTCTATAATTTTTTATTAATTCTGCAAGCTTTTTAATCTCAATTTCTATTTCATTTATACCAAGAGCTGTTAATTTTTGAAGTCTAAGTTCTAAAATTGAAACTACTTGTGCTTCAGTAAATAAATATAAATTTTTAGTTTTTTTCTTATCAATTAAAGAAATTAATTTGTGAGATTTTTGAATTTTCCATTTTTGGGAAAGTAATGATTTTTTTGCATCTTCTGGTGTTTTTGACGATCTGATTATTTTTATAATTTTATCCAGGTTCTCGACAGAAACTGAAAGACCAATCAAAATATGAGCTCTATCTTCAGCTTTTTTTAAATCATATTTTGTTTTTTTAATTACAACATCTTCTCTAAATTTTAAAAAATTCTCTAAAAAATCTTTTAAATTGCATGTCTTAGGTTTGTTATCAACAATTGCCAAAGTATTAAAGCCAAATGAGCTTTCCAACGAAGTATTTTTATATAATTGTCTTTTAACTGTTTCTGGTTCCACACCGTTTCTTAAATCAATTGAAACTCTAATACCTTCCCTATTTGACTCATCTCTTATATCTCTAATGCCTTCTATTTTTTTTTCTCTTACTAATTGAGCTATTCTCTCGTTTAGAACAGATTTGTTTACTTGATAAGGTATAGATGAAATAACAAGTCTATTCTTTCCATTTTTTAAACTTTCTATATTGATTTCTCCCCTAATTTTAAATGATCCTCTTCCATTATTGTATCCTTGTTTTATTATTTCTTTTCCAATGATTACTCCACCTGTTGGGAAATCAGGTCCTGGTATATGTTTAATTAATTCTTTAATCTTAATGTCTTTATTTTCAATTAAAGCAAGTGTTCCATTAATTATCTCTCCTAAATTATGAGGTGGAATACTTGTAGCCATGCCTACTGCTATACCTCCTGCTCCATTAACTAATAGATTTGGATATTGAGCAGGTAAAACTGTTGGTTCCTTTTCTGTTTCATCATAATTACTTTTATAAATAACTGTATGTTTTTCTATGTCATCAATTAGATATTGTGACACTTTTGACAACTTAGTTTCAGTATACCTCATAGCTGCTGGTGGATCACCATCAACAGAACCAAAATTACCTTGACCATCAATTAATGGTAAACTCATAGAAAATTCTTGAACCATTCTAACCAGAGCATCATAGACAGATTGATCACCATGTGGATGGTATTTACCAATCACATCACCAACTATTCTAGCAGACTTTCTAAATTGCTTGGTCCAATCATATCCACCTTTATACATTGCATATAATATTCTTCTATGAACAGGCTTTAAACCATCTCTCACATCAGGAAGTGCTCTACTAACAATGACACTCATTGCATAAGATAAATATGATGAGCTCATCTCATCATGCATTGAGATTAATTTAATATTATTATTATTTTTAGATATTTCGTTTTTTTGCATAAAAACTAAAAAGGAATCTCGTCATCCATCTCGTTCAAAGTTTGTGAAGAATCTTCAATTTTATTTGATGCACTTTGAGATTTATCATTTTGGATACCTCCACCTCCTCCTCCAAGCATTGTTAAAGAAGAATTAAAACCTTGAATGACAATTTCTGTAGAATACTTATCTTGGCCAGATTGCTCATCTTTCCATTTTCTAGTGGATAGTTGACCTTCAATATAGATTTGAGCACCTTTTTTTAGGTATTGTTGAACAACATTGACTAGACCTTCATTAAATACAACAATACGGTGCCATTCAGTTTTTTCCTTCTTTTCACCAGTAGATTTATCTTTCCAAGATTGGCTTGTGGCTAAGCTGAGTCTTGCTACATTTTTGCCATTTACCATTTGCTTAATTTCAGGGTCTGCGCCTAAACGACCAATTAATAATACTTTATTTAAACTTCCAGCCATAATATTTTAAATTTGTTAATTAAATTAAATAATTTTATATCATAAATTGACTTGAATATTAATTTTATTAATTTAATGCAACACATATTATGATCAAAAAGATAGTTATAAAGGGGGCAAAAGAACACAATCTAAAGAATATTTCTTTAGAAATTCCAAAAGATCAATTTGTAGTTATAACAGGGCTCTCTGGTTCGGGAAAATCATCTTTAGCTTTTGACACAGTTTATGCTGAAGGTCAAAGAAGATATGTTGAAAGCCTATCAGCTTATGCAAGGCAATTTCTAGATAAAATGAAAAAGCCTAAAGTTGATTTAATTGAAGGATTAAGTCCTGCTATTGCAATTGAACAAAAAAATACCTCTAAAAACCCTAGATCAACAGTTGCTACAGTTACAGAAATTTATGATTACATGAGAGTATTATTTGCTCGTGCTGGAACACCTTACTCACCGTTTACTGGAAAACCCATCACATCACAAACAATAACACAAATAGTAGATTTAATAAAAAAACTACCAAAAAAATCAACAATATATTTATATTCACCAGTTGTTCGTGGACGTAAGGGTGAATACAAAAAAGAAATAATTGGATATAAACGAAGAGGTTTTAGAAAAATTAAGATTGATGATAAATTATATGATATTGAAAAAACCCCTATTTTAGATAAAAAGCTTAAACATAATATTTCAGTTTTGGTAGATAGAATTGTTTTAAATTCAAATTTAGGAAATAGACTTGCTGAAAGTATAGAAACAGCAATAAATTTATCAAATGGATTATTATTTGTAGAATATGAAGATGAAACTCTTCCTCAAAAATTTAGAAAAATTGAGAATCTAATATATTCAACAAAGTTTGCATGCCCAGAAAGTGGATTTACAATTGAAGAAATCGAACCAAGACTATTTTCATTTAATAGTCCATACGGTGCATGTGCTGAGTGCGAAGGTATAGGTGTAAAATTGAATGTTGATCCAAAATTAGTAATACCTGATGAAAAAAAAAGTATAGCTGATGGAGCTATTGAACCATGGTCAAAATCTACAACTTTATATTATGCACAAACATTAGCGTCTATTGCTAAACATTATAATTTTTCATTAGATATAAAATGGAAAAAACTTCCCAAAAAGATTAAAGATATAATTTTGTTTGGATCTGATGAAGAAGAAATAAAATTTAATTATGATGATGGATATGAAAAATACTCACATAAAAAAACTTTTGAAGGAGTAATTAACAATTTAGAAAGAAGATTTCTTGAATCAGATAGTGAATGGAAAAGAGAAGCTATTGCAGAGTATCAATCAGATACTGATTGTGAAAGTTGTAATGGTAATAGACTTAAAGAAGAAGCCTTATGTATAAAAATAAACAATCTAAATATTAGTGATGTAACTAAAAAATCTATTCTAGATGCATCTATATGGTTCAAAGAACTAGAGCTAAAATTAGATAAAAAACAATTTAAAATAGCAGAACATATTTTAAAAGAAATTAATGAAAGACTTAATTTTTTACTGAACGTTGGCTTGGATTATTTAACTCTATCAAGAGAATCAGGAACTCTTTCCGGAGGTGAAGCTCAAAGAATTAGATTAGCCTCACAAATAGGTTCAGGGTTAACTGGAGTTTTATATGTTTTGGATGAACCGTCTATTGGATTACACCAAAAAGATAATGTAAAATTGATAAATGCTCTGAAAAGATTAAGAGATTTAGGAAATACTGTCATCGTTGTTGAACACGACACTGAAACAATGGAAAATGCAGACCATATAATTGATCTTGGTCCAGAAGCTGGAACTAAGGGTGGTGAAGTGATAGCTCAAGGAAGTTATGAAGAAATTCTAAAAAACAAAAATAGCATTACTGGACAATATTTATCTAAAAAAAAATTTATTGAAATTCCAAAAAATAGACGTTTGGCTAAAAATGGTAGATTTTTAGAAATAAATGGAGCAAGTGGTAATAATTTAAATAATGTAAATCTTAAAATACCATTAGGAAGTTTTACTTGTGTCACGGGAGTTTCTGGAAGTGGTAAATCTACTCTAATTCTTCAAACTTTGTACCATGCATTAAATTTAACTTTAAATAATAAAGCTAGAAAAATTCCAAAACCATTTAAAAGCTATAAAGGTGTTGAACTTATTGATAAAATTATTGATATAGATCAATCTCCTATTGGAAGAACTCCTAGATCAAATCCAGCAACTTATACAGGAGCATTTGGTCCCATTAGAGATTGGTTTACTTCATTACCAGAATCAAAAACTAGAGGATATAAACCAGGTAGATTTTCTTTTAATGTTAAAGGTGGAAGATGTGAGGCTTGTGAAGGAGATGGAGTAATAACTTATGAAATGCACTTTTTACCTGATGTTTATATCCAATGTGATGAATGTAAAGGAACAAGGTATAATCGTGAAACTTTAGAAATCAAATTTAAAAATAAAAGTATTGCCGATGTTTTAAATATGTCTGTAGATGAAGGTTGTGAATATTTTGAAAATATTTCAAATATTAAAACAAAATTACTTACTCTTAAAAAAGTTGGCTTAGGATATATAAAGATTGGTCAACAAGCTACAACATTATCAGGGGGTGAAGCTCAAAGAATAAAATTAGCTAAAGAACTATCAAAAAGATCCACTGGAAGAACATTATATATTCTAGATGAACCCACTACTGGATTGCATCAACATGATATTAAAAAACTTTTAGAAATACTTCACACTTTTGTTTCTCTTGGTAATACAGTTATTGTGATCGAACACAATCTAGATGTTATAAAAACAGCCGATTATATTGTAGATATGGGTCCTGAAGGAGGTGTAAAAGGTGGAAATATAGTAGCTGAAGGTAAACCAGAGGAAGTATGTTCTGTAAAAAATAGTTATACAGGAGAATTTTTAAAAAATATGTTAAATAATAAATTTAAAAAAACCGCTTAAATATAATAAAATTTAGTATATAAGTTATAATAATTATGGGAAATATACTATCATCATTACCTAAAACAATTCATACTTCTATTGCTTTAGCTATAATTCTTTTTTTAGGTTTATTTTTTGCAAATGGTGGTTTTGAATTTGATAGAATTTTTTGGGGTTGGTTTTTTAGATTAGTTCATGTTGTTGTTGCTATTATGTGGATAGGTTTACTATGGTATTTTAATTTTGTTCAAATTCCAAATATGCCAAAAATCCCAGATGAACAAAAGCCAGCTATTGGAAAAGTTATAGCGCCTGTTGCTTTATTTTATTTTAGATGGGCCGCACTGGCGACAGTTGTTTCTGGATTAATCTTAGCAACTTTATTAGGTTACGTACATGATGCTATGACTTTTGGTATAACGACTGGTGGTGGTAAAAATACTGCGATTGGTATCGGAATGTGGCTAGGTTTATATATGGCTTTTAATGTTTGGTTTATAATATGGCCAAATCAAAAAAGAGCTTTAGGTATAGTTGATTGTGAGCCGGATGTAAAAGCCAAGTCAGCAAGAACTGCAATGCTGTTTTCAAGAACAAATACATTGCTATCACTTCCAATGCTATTATCCATGGTAGCTGCTCAAAACTTATATTAGTTTTTAGATTCTTTTAGGATAGTTTTTTGAGAAACTTTTAAATAAACCAAAATAGGATTTGCAATATATATAGAAGAATAAGTTCCAAAAACAACACCTAAAATCATTGCTAATGAAAAACCTTTTAAAATTTCACCGCCAAAAAAATAGATAGATAATAAAGCTAACAATGTAGTTATAGATGTAATTATTGTTCTTGATAATGTTTCATTAATTGAGATATTCGTAAGTTCAAAAATTTTTATATCAGAAAACTTCATTAAATTTTCTCTAACTCTATCAAATATTACTACAGTATCATTCATTGAATAACCTACTATAGTTAAAACTGCTGCAACTATTGATAAATTAATTTCTAGATTAAATAATGAAAAAACACCTAAAGTAATTATTATATCATGAAATAGAGCTAACAATGCTCCTAAGCTAAACTGCCATTCAAATCTTATCCATATATATAATAACATTGCTGTCAATGATAGCGCTATAGCTATAATTCCAGATCTTAATAATTCTGAACTAACTTTGGGACCGACATTTTCAACTCTTCTAAAATTAAATCCATTTCCAATTGATTTAATTAAATCATTTTTAATTTCACCAATAAAATCATTTTTAATTTCACTTTTTTTTTCAAATTTAATTAAAAAATCATTTTCGTTACCGAATTTCTTAACGCTTACATCTCCTAAATTCATATTTAATAGAGATTTTCTTAAATTAGATATAGTTATTTGAGCATCTGAGGCTCTTAATTCAATTAAAGTTCCTCCTTTAAAATCAACACCATAATTAAGGCCTTTAAAAAAAAGTAAAAATAAAGAAATAATAATTAATATTAATGAAAATATATTAAATGATTTATAAAAAGTATTAAAAGAAATATTAGTTTTAGTCATTATATTAAATTTTCTTTATCTTTATTTTTTGCGACATATAGCGAAGTTAAAAGTCTTGCTAAAAAATACACGGAGAACAAAGTTGTAAATATTCCAACACCTAATGTTAGTGAAAAACCTTTAATAGGACCGGAGCCCATCAAAAATAATATTACTGCAGCTATTAAAGTAGTTATATTAGCGTCTAAAATAGCTGTTCTTGATTTTATATAGCCTGAATCAAATGCAATTATTTTATTTTTTTCACTTACAGACTCTTCTTTAATCCTCTCAAAAATTAACACGTTAGCATCAACTGCCATTCCAACAGTTAAAATTATTCCAGCTATACCAGGCAATGTTAGTGTTGCTTCAAATAAAGTTAAAATTCCTACCAATAAAAATAAATTAATTAGTAGTGTAATGTTTGCTATAAATCCAAAAATTTTGTATTTGACAAACATAAATAAGATGACTAACAAAAACCCAATAATTAAAGCAATCACACCAGCTTTAATTGAGTCTTGACCCAAATCAGGTCCAACTGTTCTTTCTTCAATTATATTTAGTGGCGCCGGTAACGCTCCTGATCTTAATAACAATGCTAAATCAGTTGCAGATTGAAAAGTAAAATTTCCACTAATTTGACCAGACCCACCTACTATTGCGCTTCTAATTACTGGAGCGCTTACTATTTTTCCATCTAATATTATAGCCAATCTTTTACCAATACCTGATGTGGTTGCTTTTGCGAATCTTTTAGAGCCAACTCTATCAAGCGTAAACGAAACAACAGTTTCGTTATTTTGATTATCCATTCTAGGTTTTGCATCAAGTATATTATCTCCACTAAGAATAATTCTTTTACTTACTATAGCTTCCTCTGAATTGTCCTCGAAGAATAATTTTTCTGTACCAAAGGTTTCTTCTGTATTTTGTGTAATAAATCTAAAAGTTAAATTAGCAGTTTTGCCTAATAAATTTTTAACTCTCATTGGATCATCTAATCCTGGTAATTCAACTAAAATTCTATCATTGCCTCTTTTTAAAATATTTGGTTCATTTGTACCAACTTCATCAATACGCCTTCTCACTATTTCTAAGGCTTGATCCAATGATGAATTCTTAATTTCTATCAATCCATATTTTGAAAGTTTCAAAACAAATAGATTATTAAAAGTTTCCAAATTAAACTCATGTGACTTATAATTTGAGTAATAAGGATTTATTTCACTATCTTTATCTTCAAATTTATCTTTTACAAAGTCTAATTGATTTTCATTAATTAAAAACTCTATTGAATTATCATTTTTTAATATTAAATCTTTATATTTAATTTTTTTATCTTTAAAATATTTTCTTAAAATAGAAACAGTATTTTGAAGTTTTTGAGTTACTACAGGCCTATTGTCAATTTCTAAAAGTAAATACGAACCACCTTGGAGATCCAAACCTAAATTAATATTTTTATCAAAAAAATTATCATCTGCTTTGAAAAAATTTGATGAAGTAAAATAAACTAAAACTAAAGTAAAAATACTTATTATTAATATTTTAATTTTTGAAAAATATAACACAAATTATGAAATATTATTTTTTTGTTTCAGGTGTATTAACTAAACCTTGAATTCCTGTAGATTTAACAATTTCAACATTAACATTATTTGAAATTTGTACTTCTACTTTATCGTTATCAACTATTCTTTCAACAGAACCTATGATTCCTCCAGATGTGATTACTTTATCTCCTCTTTTTAGGTTTTCGACCATAACCTTATGCTCTTTTACTTTTTTTTGCTGAGGTCTTATTAGAAAAAAGTAAAATATTACAAAAATTAATATTAGTGGTATAAATTGACCAATTCCTGAATTTGACATGTAACTCCTTATTTTTTAGAATTTATTTATACTATCTAAAATCCTAAAACAAGATTAATTCTTCGTAATTTTATCCTCATTATTCATATAAGGTTTTAATACGTCAGGTATAGTAATTGATCCATCATTATTTTGATAATTTTCTAAAATAGCTATTAATGTTCTGCCTACTGCTAAACCACTTCCATTTAATGTTCCTAAAAAATTTATTTCATTATCTTTGTTTTTATATCTTCCTTTCATTCTTCTAGCTTGAAAAGAACCACAAGATGAACAACTTGAAATCTCTCTATATTTATTTTCTGATGGAAGCCAAACTTCGATATCATAAGTTTTTTCAGCACTAAACCCCATATCACCAGAACACAAGATAATCTTTCTATAAGGCAACTTAAGTAAATCTAAAATTTTAGTAGCACAATTAGTCATTCTGTCCAATTCCTCTTCACATTTTTCAGGTTGAATTATACTTACCATCTCAACTTTATAAAATTGGTGTTGTCTAATCATACCTTTGGTATCTTTACCATAACTGCCAGCTTCTTTTCTAAAACAAGGAGTAGAAGCAACAAGACGTAGAGGTAAATCAATATCAGAGAAAATTTTATCTTTAGCCATATTTGTTAAAATAACTTCAGCTGTAGGTATTAAAAACTTTCTATGAGCTGTTTCTTCTAGCTTTAATTCGAATTGATCATTTTCAAATTTTGGCAATTGCCCAGTTCCATACATAGCTTCTTCATTTGCAATTAATGGGGGTGAGATTTCCTTGTAACCATTAACTTTAATGTGTGTATCTAGCATAAAATTTGAAATAGCTCTTTCTAGAAGTGATAGCTTATCTTTTATAAAAACAAATCTAGAGCTGGTAGTTTTTGTTGCTAAATTAAAATCAAGCATGTTCAAATTTTCTCCTAATTCATAATGAGATTTTGGTTCAAAATTAAATTTGGGTATTTGACCTGATTTTATAATTTCTTTATTTTCATTCTCGTCTTTTC
>CACGJS010000011.1 GCA_902573385.1 uncultured Pelagibacteraceae bacterium
TGTACCAACTGTCATTTCCATATGAAAATTAGTATTTTCATCTAAATTACAAATGACAAGATCTGGATTCAGTATTTCAACATCAGTTACTGGTAATATATCTGAAGCTTTAATTTCACCAGGGCCTTTTGCATCTAAAATTAATTTTTTAGATGTTTCAGAAGAGCTTTTTAATGCTAAAGATTTAACATTTAAAACAATATCCGTAACATCTTCTCTAATACCCTTTATAGAGGTAAATTCATGTAAAACACCGTCAATTTGTATAGCAGTGACTGCTGTACCTCTAATAGATGATAACAAAATTCTTCTTAATGAGTTACCAAGAGTTAGTCCGTAACCTTTTTCTAATGGTTCTGCAATTATTTTTGCATAAGCTTTATCATCACTCAATTGAACATCTAATTTTCCAGGTTTAATCAAGGATTTCCAATTTTTAATATTTACTTCCTGACTTTCCATTTATACTCTCCTTTTTTTTGGTGGTCTTACACCATTGTGCGGCATTGGTGTTGTATCCTTTATTGATAAAATTTTAAATCCTCTTGCTTGTAAAGCTCTTAAAGCAGTTTCTCTACCTGATCCAGGACCCTTCACTTCAACAGATAAAGTTTTCATTCCATACTCTAAAGCTTTTGTTGCCGCTGAATCTGCTGCAATTTGTGCAGCGTAAGGTGTAGATTTTCTTGACCCTTTAAAACCTTTTTGTCCAGAAGAAGCCCAAGAAATAACATTACCGCTTGTGTCTGTAATTGAGATGATTGTATTATTAAATGTTGACTGCACATAAGCAACTCCATTTAAAATATGTTTTTTAATTTTTTTTTTTTTTGAATAAGTGCTTTTTTTAACAGTGGAAATAACTTTTTCATTATTTTTTTCTTTTTTATCTGTTTTTTCTTTTGTTACCATATTAATTATTTTTTAAGTGGAGTTAATTTTTTACCAGCTATAGCTATTGCTTTTCCTTTTCTTGTTCTTGCATTACATCTAGTTCTTTGTCCTCTAACTGGTAATTTTTTTCTATGTCTAGAGCCCCTATAAGAAGCTAAGTCTATCAATCTTTTTATGCTTAAAGAATATTCTCTTCTAAGATTACCTTCTGTTGTAAAATTTTGGTCTATATATTCTCTTATCTTTAATATTTGATCGTCTGTTAATTCATTTACTCTCTTATTTTTAGGTATTTCTAGAGCACCACAAATTTGTTGAGAAAATTTATTACCAATTCCGTAAATATAGGTTAAACCTATATGGACAAGTTTGTTTTGTGGGATGTTTACACCTGATATACGAGCCATATTTTTTGAGAATAAATTTAGCCTTTTATATAAGAAGTTCTTTTAAAGTCAACGTCTTATACTTTGAGAAAAGCGTCTATTTTAGCAGTTATTTGCTCAATTTTAAGACTACCATCAATTTCATAAAAATTTGGCTTTTTAGAATAGAAATCTAAGACAGGTTTTGTTGTTTCCATATAGGTATCATATCTTTTAAGTATGGTATCTAATGTATCATCTGACCTTTTTTCTAAAATTTTTCTTTTCTCAATTCTTTTAATAATTATATTTTTATTTACATTTAAAAAGAAAATAAAGTTAATTTTTTGGTTTGAACTATCTAACAATAAATCTAAATTTTTAGCCTGACTTAATGATCTAGGATAACCATCAAATATTAATTTATTTTTTTTTTCAGGATCAGATATTATATTTTTTATAAGCTCATTAACTATTTCATCATTTACAAATTTTCCATCATTCATATCATTTATTATCTTTTTTCCAATTTCTGAATTTTTTTGAATTTCGTCTCTTAATAAACCACCAGTTGATAATTGGAAATAATCATATTTTTTTACAATGTGTTGTGCTTGGGTTCCCTTACCTGCTCCTGGTGGACCAAATAATATTAAATTCACTTTATCTACCAAATTTAGTTTTTTTAACTAATTGTTCATATTGAGAACTCATCAATCTTGTTTGAACCTGAGTAACAGTATCTATAGCAACAACAACTACAATTAAAATAGATGTTCCACCAAGATAAAAAGGAATTGGATAATTGGCTATCAAAAATTCTGGCATTAGACAAACTAATGTTAAATATAATGCGCCCATCGTAGTTAATTTCGTTAAAATATTATCTATGTATAAAGCTGTACTTTCACCAGGTCTAATTCCTGGGATAAAGCCACCATATTTTCTTAAATTTTCTGCAGTTTCTTTAGGATTAAATGTAATTGAAGTATAGAAAAAAGTAAAAAAAATAATTCCTGATGCATACAATAACATATAAAGGGGTTGGCCTTGTGAAAAATAAGAAGTTATATTTAAAAAAGTATCATTTTCAGAAAAATTAAAGTTAGAAAAAGTTACTGGTAATAATAATAAAGCTGATGCAAAAATTGCTGGTATTACTCCTGCTTGATTTATTTTTAAAGGTAGATGAGAACTTTCTCCACCGTACATTTTATTTCCCATTTGTCTTTTTGGATAATTAATAAGTATTTTTCTTAATGCTCGTTCCATAAATACAATGAACATAATTGTTACAACTAATAATAAGAATATTGCAATTATCATAATAGTAGATATTGCTCCAGTTCGTCCTAACTCAAAAGTTGTGACTAGGGCTCTAGGAATTTCTGCAACAATTCCTGAGAATATAATTAAAGAGATACCGTTACCTATACCTCTTTGAGTAATTTGTTCACCTAACCACATCAAAAAAACTGTACCTGCAACAATTGTAGTTACAGTAGAAATTTTAAAAAAAACTCCTGGATTTGTTACTAAATTTGCCGAAGACTCTAAACCTACTGCTAGGCCATATCCTTGGACTGTAGCAAGCAAAACAGTTCCATATCTTGTTATTTGTGAAATTTTTTTTCTGCCTATCTCACCTTGACTTTTTAAATTTTTAAAATAATCCGATACTCCAGTCAATAATTGAACAATAATAGATGAAGAAATATAAGGCATTATACCTAATGCAAATATTGCCATTCGGCTAACAGCACCACCTGCAAATACGTTAAACATGCCAAGTAAACCTTTTTGGTTACCTTGCATCATAATTTGTAACTGTTCTGGATCTATACCAGGCAAAGGTACAAAAGTACCCAATCTATAAACAGCTAATATGAATACAGTAAAAAGTATTCTATTTTTTAAGTCGCTTGATTGAGGATTTGCACTCATAAATTGATTTTATTTTTTCTTTATCTGAATAGATCCACCAATTTTTTCCAATTTTTCTTTAGCAGTTTTTGAAATTAAATCAGCTTCTAAATTTATCTTTTCTTTAATTTCACCATTACCTAATATTTTTAAAAATTGAGAATTTTTATTTATAATCTTTAATTTCTTTAAGAGCTCAGAATTTATTTTATCATCAGTTTTAATAACCTTTTGATTAATAAAAGCTTGGATTTTATCAAGATTTATTGTTGCAATATTGCTTTTGTTAATTGGGTTAAAACCTCTTTTAGGGAGTCTTCTGTATAACGGCATCTGACCTCCTTCAAAACTGTTAATAGCAACACCAGATCTAGATTTTTGTCCCTTAACACCTCTACCAGAAGTTTTTCCTTTGCCAGAACCTATCCCTCTACCAACTCTCATCTTCTTTTTTAAAATTTTTTGAATTGTATTTAATGTAGTCATGATCCTCTTTTTTCTACTATTTCAGATATTTTTTTATTTCTTATGTTTGATATGTGCTTAGGTGAGTTTTGTTTTGATAGAGCTTTCATTGTAGCTCTGATAACGTTGTGTGGATTTGCTGTACCCATTGATTTAGCAACAATATCTTTAACACCCAAAACTTCACATACAGCTCTTACTGGGCCACCAGCAATAATTCCAGTTCCTTTAGAAGCAGCTCTTAATTTAATTTTTCCAGAACCATCTTTCCCAAAAACATCATGATGAATCGTTCTTCCTTCTCTTAAAGGTATATGAATCAATTTTCTTCTAGCCATCTCATTAGCTTTTTTGATTGCATCAGGGACTTGTTTAGCCTTAGCATGAGCAATTCCGATTTTTCCAGCTTGATTACCTACAACTACTAGAGCTGAGAAACCAAATCTCCGACCACCTTTTACAACTTTAGTTATTCGATTAATATGAACTAATTTTTCTAAAAAATCATCTTTATTTTTTTCTATCATTAAAATTCCATTCCATTTTTTCTAAGTGTATCAGCAAATATCTTAATTCTTCCATGATATTTATAGATACCTCTATCAAAATATATTTTTGTTATTTTTTTTTCTAGAGCTTTTTTTGCTAATTTTTCTGCAACAATTTTAGAAAGCTCTGTTTTATTAGATTTATTCATTGTCTTTATATCTTTTTCAATTGAAGAAGCTGATAATAAAGTAATATTATTTACATCATCAATTATTTGAGCAGAGATATTTTTTGAAGATCTAACTACAGTTAACCTAAATCTGTCAGTTTTAGAAACCTTCTTAACCTTGTTGCTAACTCTAAATTTTTTTCTTCCTACTGTATTAAGTTTCATTATTTTTTCTTTCCTTCTTTTCTTAATATATACTGTCCAGCTTCTTTAATTCCTTTACCTTTATATGGTTCAGGTGGCCTGTATGATTTTATCTGAGAAACTACCATTCCAACTTTTTGTTTATCTGCACCATTTATTTTAATGACAGTTTGTTTTTCGACTAAAATTTTAATTCCCTCTGGTATTTCAAAATTAATATCATGACTAAAACCTAGTTGGAGATTTAACTGTTTACCTTTTAACGAAGCTCTATATCCAACGCCAACAAGTTCAAGTGTTTTTTCATAGCCCTTACTAGTTCCAATTATTGCATTATTAATTAAACTTCTATTCATACCCCACAATCTTTTAGAATCTTTATTAATTTTCTTGGGTTTGATTGTAATATCTTTACCTTCATTAATATTAAGATCAAAAATATCCAAATCTATATTCATGGATTTCTTACCTAAAGGACCTTCAACATTGATAATATCACCAGTTAAAGCAACTTTAACTTTTTCAGGAATAGATATACTTATTTTACCAATTTTAGACATTAAAATACCTTACAAATAATTTCACCACCAACTTTTTGTTTTCTTGCATCAATATCTGTCATTACACCTTTTGGAGTAGATATTATTGCAATTCCAAGTCCATTATTAATTTTTGGTAGACTTTCTGCACTTGAAAAAATTCTTCTTCCAGGTTTTGAAATACGTTCAATAGTACTAATAACGGGGTTGCCAGAATAATATTTTAAATCAATTGCTAATTGAGGTTTTTTAGTTTCTTCACTTATTTTAAAATCTTTAATAAAACCCTCATTTTTTAGTATATCAGCTATTTTTACCTTAAAATTAGATGAAGGTAATTCAACTTTTTTATAATTACGTGCTTGCGCATTTTTAATTCTTGCTAGCATATCGCCTATTGGGTCACTTAAACTCATATTTTCCTTTCTACCAACTAGATTTAACCATACCAGGAATCTTACCTTGTAAACCTAGTTGTCTCAAAGCTATTCTTGATATTTTTAATTTTCTATAAACCCCATGAGGTCTACCTGTTATTTGACATCTGTTCATAATTCTATTTTTAGCTGAATTTCTTGGGAGTTTTGATAGTTTTTGCTGAGCTTTAAATCTTTCTTCTAAAGTTAAATTTTTATTCATTATAATTTTTTTTAGTGCTTGTCTTTTTTTTATAAAACTTATTTGATAATTTAATTCTTTTATTATTTTTATTTATAGAGCTAAGTTTAGCCATTATTAATTATCTCCTTTTTTTTTAAATGGAAAGTTTAGTTTACTCAACAATTCAAAACTATGATCTTTATTTATTGCAGATATTACTATTGTAATATCCATACCTCTTATCTTGTCAACTCTATCAAAATTAACTTCTGGAAAAATTATATGTTCTTTAATACCAAAAGTATAATTACCAAATTTGTCAAATCCTTGAGTAGATAAACCTCTAAAGTCCTTAATTCGAGGTAATGCAATGTTTACCAATCTATCAATGAATTCATACATTTTATTTCCTCTCAATGTAACTTTTAAGCCAGCATTTGTGCCTTTTCTTGTTTTAAAATTTGCAACTGATTTTTTGAACTTAGTTATCACTGGTTTTTGCCCAGCTAATTTACCCATATCTTCTTCACAAGATTTAACAATTTTCGCGTCATTTCCATCTAAACCAAGACCCATATTTATAATTACTTTTTCTAGTTTTGGACTCATATAGGTATTCTTAAAACCTAATTTTTCTTTAAGAAATCCTTGTATCTCTTTATAATAAAGTTCTTTTAACCTTGGTATCATTTCTTAGCCTCAGTTTTTTTATTTTTTGTTTTTGTTTTTTCACTTATAATTGCAAGATTGGAAATATGCATAAAATTTTCTTTTGAAATTATTCCACCTTTTTTTTCTTTTGTTGTTTTTACATGTTTTTTAACAATATTTATTCCTTGAACTTTAACTCTATTGTTAGGTCTATCAATTTCAATCACTTCACCTTCTTTTTTTTTGTCTTTACCAGCTAAAACTCTAACTTTAATGCCTTTTTTAATCATATTATAGTACCTCTGGTGCTAATGAAATTATTTTCATTTGTCCTCTACTTCTTAATTCTCTAGTTACTGGACCAAATATTCGTGTGCCCACTGGTTCACCTTTATCATCAACTAATACTGCAGCATTGTTGTCAAATTTAACTTTAGAGCCATCATTTCTATGAATGCCTTTTTTGACTCTAACTACTACAGCTTTATGAACTGATCCTTTTTTAACTTTACCCTTAGGAATAGCTTCCTTAACGGCTATTACAATGGTATCACCAATACTTGCGTATCTTCTTTTAGAACCACCTAAAACTTTAATACACTCAATTTTTTTAGCTCCCGTGTTATCAGCGACTAGTAATTCAGTTTGTACTTGTATCATTTTATATTTTCCATTACTTGAAATTTTTTATTTTTTGAAAATGGTTTGCTTTCAATAATTGAAACTTTATCTCCATTTTTAAATTTATTATCTTCATCGTGTGCATTATATTTTTTTCTAACTTTAATTACTTTTTTTAAGACTGGGTGTTGATATTTTCTTTCAACCAAAACAGTAATTGTTTTGTTAGGTTTATCACTTATAACAATACCAGTTAGTATTTTTTTAGGCATTTAACTTTCCCTTCAATAAAGTTTTTAATTTAGCAATAGTTTTTCTAGTTATATTAATTTTTGCAGGATTAGTAATTTGCCCATTCATTTTTTGAAATCTAAAATTGAATAAATCTTTTTTAAATTTATCTATATTTTTTAATACTTGATCTTTTGTTAATTTATTAAGTTCACTTTTTTTCATTTTAAATATTTCTTTTTATAAATTTTGTTTTAATTGGTAATTTTGCAGATGCTTTATATAATGCTTCCTTAGCAATTATTTCGGACACTCCATCTATTTCAAATAAAATTCTTCCTGGTTTAACTCTGCAAGCCCAATATTCAGGCGCACCTTTCCCTTTACCCATTCTTACTTCAACAGGTTTTTTTGAAACTGGTATGTTTGGAAAAATTCTAGTCCATACTCTGCCTTGTCTTTTCATATGTCTAGTTAATGCAACTCTTGCTGCTTCTATTTGTTTTCCAATAATTCTTTCTGGCGCCATTGCCTTTAGAGCATAAGCGCCATAATTTATTGAATTACATCTTGAAGCAGTTCCGCTAATTCTACCTTTATGAGCTTTTCTATATTTTGTTCTTGTTGGTTGTAACATAATTATTTCTTATTTGTTTCTTGACTAAATTCATTTGCGAAAACTTCGCCTTTATAAATCCAAACTTTTATTCCTATTATTCCATACGTTGTTAGAGCTTCAGCTTCAGCATAATCTATATCTGCTCTTAGTGTATGTGAAGGTATACTGCCATCTCTAAGCCATTCAGTTCTAGCAATTTCATTCCCACCCAATCTTCCACTTATTGATACTTTAATTCCCTTAGCTCCTAGCCTAATAGCTGATTGCATTGCTCTTTTCATTGCTCTTCTATAGGAAATTCTTTTTACAAGTTGTTGAGCAATATTTTCTGCTACTAAATACCCATTAGTTTCTGGTTTTTTAACTTCTTTAATATTTAGAGTAACTTCATTTATAGTTAATTTTGACAGTTTATTCTTAATTTTTTCAATATCACTTCCTTTTTTTCCTATAACAAAACCTGGTCTAGATGTATAAATTGTCACGAAGCATTTTTTAGAAGTCCTTTCAATCATTACTTTTGAAACTCCAGAATTTACAACATTTTTTTTTATATATTCTCTAATTTTAAAATCTTCTATTAAATAATTTCCGAAATCCTTTTTTTTAGCATACCAAACAGAGTCCCATCCTCTATTTACACCTAATCTAAAACCTACTGGATTAACTTTTTGTCCCATGACTCTCCATTTTTTTTGCTTCTGATAAAATAATTGTTACACTTGAAAAAGGTTTTAATATTGGTGCCGCTCTACCTTTTGCTCTTGGCCTAAATCTTTTCATTACAATCTTTTTTCCACAATATGCTTCTTTAATTATTAAATTATCTATATCAAATTGAAAATTATTTTCTGCATTAGCTATAGCTGAGGAAATTGTTTTTTGTATATCTCGTGAAATTCTTTTCTCTGAAAAAGTAAGATTTCTTACTGCAGTACCAACTTTTTTTCCAACTATAGTTTTTAATATTGGATTAAGTTTTCTAACGCTAGACCTAATATTATTATTTATAGATTTAACTAGTTTATCGTTCTTATTTATATTTTTACTTTTTTTACTCATAAATTATTTTTTTTCCTTTGCTGGTGTTGCAGAAGTCTCTTTTGCTTTCTTATCTGCTGGTGTATGACCATAAAAAGTTCTTGTAGGTGCAAATTCACCTAATTTATGTCCAACCATATCTTCAGAAACAGTTAATGGAATAAACTTTTTACCATTATAAATTAAAAAACTAACTCCAACAAATTCTGGAATTATAGTAGATTTTCGTGACCAAGTTTTTATTGGTATTTTTTTTGGATCTGTTTTTTGTTTTTCAACTTTTTTGATTAAACTTTCTTCAACAAACGGACCTTTCCAAATTGATCTAGCCATAATTATCTTTTATTCCTTTTTTTTCTTCTTCTAACAATAAACTTATCTGTTCTTTTATTATCTCTTGTTTTTAAACCTTTCGCTGATTGTCCAGTTGGTGATACTGGGTGTCTTCCTCCAGCTGTTTTACCTTCACCTCCTCCGTGAGGATGGTCTACTGGGTTCTTAACAACACCTCTAGTATGAGGTCTTCTGCCTAGCCATCTTGATCTGCCTGCTTTACCAATTTTAATGTTCTTTTGGTCTGGATTAGACAAAGTTCCTATTGTTGCTAATGATCTAGAATCAATTCTTCTTACTTCACCCGACGTCATTTTTATCAAAGAATAGTTTCCATCAATACCACTTATACTGACAGATGTTCCTGCTGATCTTGCAATTTTACCTCCACCGCCTGGTTGAAGTTCAACATTATGTATATCAATACCTACTGGAATATCCTGTAATGGCATACAATTACCAATTTTAACTTCTATTTTTGATCCATTTTCAATTTTATCACCAATTGAAATTTTATGAGGTGCTAAATAATAAAAATGTTGACCATCGTCAAATTTAACAAGCATAATATAACAAGATCTATTTGGATCATATTCGATACGTTCAACAGTTGCAGGCATATCAAACTTCTTTCTATAAAAATCAACATTTCTATACATTTTTTTATGACCGCCAGCTCTATTTCTGGAGGTTACTCGTCCATTATTGTTTCTACCTTTCATAGCATTTTTAGGTTTAATCAAGGTCTTGAACGGCTTTCCTTTCCATAATCCATTTCTGTCGACAAGGATCGTTCCTCTTGTAGACTTTGTATAAGGTTTAAAAGATTTTAATGTCATTATTTAAATTCCTGTAGTTAGATCAATACTTTGACCTTTTTTTAAAGTGATTATTGCTTTTTTAAATCCTCTAATTTTTACTTTTTTTCCTCTAGAAATCTTAACTCTATTTTTTTTATTAATTATATTAACTTTTGTAACATTAACTTTCCAAATTTTTTCAATATTTTTTTTTAGATTAATTTTATTTGCACCAGATGGTACTTTAAAAACAATCTTATTTTGATCTGACATATTAGTTGATTTTTCAGTTACCAATGGAAATAAAATTTTATCATATAAGTGTATTTTATTCATTTATAAATATTTCTTTTCTAGTTCCTTTACTGAACTTTCAGTAAAGACAACTTTTTTAAATTTAACAATATCGAAAGCGCTAAAATGATTTATGTCTGTAACTTTAATATTAGGAATATTTTTTACTGATTTTTCAATTTTTTCCTTTGATAATTTATCAAGAATTATTAATGAGTTTGTTATTTCAAATTTTTTTATAATCTTATACATTTCTTTAGTTTTTTTAATTTCATTAGTAAAATCACTAAATATTATTAAATTCTTCAATTTATTCTTCTCTGTAATTAAAGATACTATGCTCAATTTTTTTTCACTTTTATTAAGTTTTCTTTTTTTATATGCAAGCTCACCCTTCGGACCATGTGCAACACCACCACCAACAAAAATTGGTGCTTTTCTACTAGCATGTCTAGCATTACCAGTGCCTTTTTGAGCATAAATTTTCGATGTAGACCCAGCTATTTCATTTTGTTGTTTTGTTTTTGCATGTCTTTTTTTGTAGTTAGCATTAGTTTTATAAAGCACACTGCTTACTAGTTTTTTATTTATTTTACCTGAAAAAATTTTATCTAAGACTTCAATCGAAACTTTTTTTCCATCTAATTGTAATTTATCAAATTTCATTATTTTTTCTTTTTATCTGGAGTTTTTCTTGCTTGTTCGGCAGCAGAGATTTTTTCATTTATTGTTAATTTTTTTATATTTTTAACTGCTTTTTTAACTAAAATTTCTGAATTTTTTGATCCTGGAATTGACCCTTTTAAATATAATAAATCATTTTCTAAATCAGATTTAATAATTTCTATGTTTTGTATAGTTCTTAATTTATCTCCCATATGCCCAGCCATTTTTTTACCTTTAAAAACCTTACCTGGGTCTTGTCTTTGACCTGTAGAGCCGTGAGACCTATGAGATACTGAAACACCGTGAGTAGCTCTCAATCCACCAAAGTTATGTCTTTTCATTGATCCTGCAAAACCTTTACCTATTGTTTTTGATCTAACATCAACAAATTTTATATCTTGAAATATTTCTAGACCAAACTCATTGCCTTCTTTATAGTTTTCAGTGCTAACAACTCTAAATTCTTTTAATTTTTTTTTAGCTTCAGTATTTTTTTTAGAATAAAAACCTTTCATAGCTTTTGTAAGCTTAGAGTTTTTAATTTTACCAAAACCTAATTGAACTGCTTTGTATCCTCTGCTATTTTCTTCAATTACGTTAATAACTCTTGCTTTTTCCATTTTAACTACCGTTACTGGAACTGACTGGCCAGTTTTATAAAACTCTCTTGTCATTCCAATTTTTTTTCCTATTAAGGCTAATTCACTCATAATTATATTTTAATCTCTACATCAACGCCTGATGCCAGGTCCAGTTTCATCAATGCTTCTACAGTTTGTGGAGTTGGTTCTATAATATCAATCAATCTCTTATGAGTTCTTGTTTCAAATTGTTCTCTACTTTTTTTATCTATATGGGGAGATTTCAATACAGTATATTTTTCAATTTTCGTGGGTAATGGTATGGGGCCTTTAATATTTGCCCCTGTTCTTTTAACTGTATTCACAATTTCTTCAGTAGAAGTATCTAGAATCTTATTATCATAAGCTCTTAATTTAATTCTTATATTTTGTTTATCCATAATAATTTACCCTGCAATTTTTTTTGTTACTTCATCCTGAACATTTTGAGGCACTTTAGAATAATGATCAAAAAACATTGAATATTGTGCTCTTCCTTGTGACATTGATCTTAAACTGTTAATATATCCAAACATATTTGCTAGAGGAACCATTGCAGTAATTACAGTAGCATTGCCTCTTTGTTCTTGAGTACTAATTTGTCCTCTTCTACTATTTAGATCACCGATAACATCACCCATATAATCTTCTGGAGTTACAACTTCAACTCTCATAACAGGTTCTAATAATTTTAAAGTTCCTCTAGTACAAGCTTCTTTGAAACACGCTCGAGAAGCTAATTCAAAAGCCAAAACACTAGAATCAACATCGTGGTGTAAACCATCTAATATTGTAACTTTATAATCTATCATAGGAAAACCTGCTAATATCCCTGTGTCAGATACTGTCTCTATTCCTTTTTCTACACCTGGAATAAATTCTTTTGGAATTGCTCCGCCTTTAATTTTACTTTCAACTTGTCTTCCTTTGCCTGGCTCTAGAGGTTCAACTAATAGTTTAACTCTAGCAAATTGTCCAGCACCACCACTTTGTTTTTTATGTGTATAATCAAACTCAGTAGGATTTTGTAATGTTTCTCTATAAGCAACTTGAGGTGCTCCAACATTAGCTTCAACTTTAAATTCTCTTTTCATTCTATCAACAATAATATCTAAATGTAATTCACCCATACCTTTAATTATTGTTTGACCTGACTCTTCATCAGATGTGACTCTAAAAGATGGGTCCTCTTTAGCTAGTCTACCTAATGCTTCACCCATTTTTTCTTGATCCGCTTTAGTTTTTGGTTCAACAGCAATTTCAATTACTGGATCAGGAAATTCCATAGGTTCTAATAAAACTGGAGTTGACTCATCAGCTAAAGTATGACCTGTAATAGTATGTTTTAGGCCAGCTAGCGCAACAATATCACCAGCGTTAGCTTCTTTAATATCTTCTCTAGAGTTTGCGTGCATCAAAAGCATCCTTCCAACTCTTTCTTCTTTTTCTTTTGAAGTATTATAAACACCTGTTCCTGTTTTTATAGTTCCAGAATAAATTCTAATAAATGTTAAAGATCCTACAAATGGATCATTAGCAACCTTAAAAGCTAAAGCAGAAAAACCTGCTTTATCATCAAATTTCATTTCAATTTCATCTTCTGTACCTGGTTTAGTTCCTTTTATAGAGCCTATATCAACTGGGCTGGGCAAATAATTAATTACCGCATCAAGTAATGGCTGAACTCCTTTATTTTTAAATGCAGATCCTGTAGTTACAGGTACAAAACTAAAGTTTAAAGTTCCTTTTCTTATACAGTGTATTAAATCTTCTTCTTTAATTTCTTCTCCGTTAAGGTAACTTTCCATTAATTTTTCATCTTGTTCTACTGCAGTTTCAACTAATTCAGTTCTATATTTTTGTGATATTTCTTTTAATTCGTCTGGAATATCTTTGTATTCCCACTCTGCGCCTAAAGCTTCATTTTTCCAAACTTGAGCTTTCATTTTTACTAAATCTACAACTCCCGAAAGAGAAGCCTCTATTCCTATTGGAACTTGTAATACAAGAGGTTTTGCACCTAGTCTGTCTTTTATCATATCTACACATCTGAAAAAATCAGCACCAGTTCTATCAAGTTTATTTACGAAACATATTCTTGGAACTTTATATTTATCGGCTTGTCTCCATACAGTTTCAGATTGTGGTTCAACACCTGCTACACCATCAAAAACAGCTACAGCACCGTCTAGAACTTTTAAAGATCTTTCAACTTCAATAGTAAAATCTACGTGACCTGGGGTATCAATAATATTAATTCTGTGATCCTGCCAAAAACATGTTGTAGCAGCTGATGTTATAGTAATACCTCTTTCTTGTTCTTGTTCCATCCAATCCATTGTAGCCGCACCATCATGTACTTCTCCTATTTTATGGCTTTTTCCTGTATAATATAAAATTCTTTCAGTTGTAGTAGTTTTACCAGCATCAATATGAGCCATGATTCCAATATTTCTATATTTATCTAATGTATGTGTTCTACTCATAGTTAATTACCATCTGAAATGTGCAAAAGCTTTGTTTGACTCTGCCATTTTATGTACATCTTCTTTTTTTTTAACAGCTGAACCTTTTTTTTCATAAGCATCAAAAATTTCATTAAACATTTTGTCTGACATATGTTTATCTTTTCTTTTTCTTGAAGCATCAACTAACCATCTTAGAGCAAGAGCTTGAGCTCTTTTAGCTTTAACTTCAACTGGAACTTGATATGTTGCACCACCAACTCTACGAGATCTTACTTCTACTGTTGGCTTAATATTATTAATTGCTTCATTAAAAATATTAATTGGTTCATCTTTAGTTTTAGATTTAATTTTTTCAATAGCTTCATAAACTATTTTAGAAGCAACACCTTTTTTCCCATCATACATAATTGAATTAATTAACTTAGGAATTATTGGTGATTTAAATATAGGATCTAGAGTTACAATTTTTTTTGGTTGTGATTTTTTTCTAGACATATTTATTTACCTTTTTTTGTACCATAAAGTGATCTACGTTTTTTTCGATTTGCAACTCCTTGTGTATCAAGATTACCTCTAAGTATGTGATATCTTACTCCTGGTAAATCTTTTACACGGCCACCTCTAATTAGAACTACAGAGTGCTCTTGCAAATTATGTCCTTCACCTGGTATATAAGCAGTTACTTCAAAACCATTGGATAATCTTACTCTAGCAACTTTTCTTAATGCTGAATTAGGTTTTTTGGGTGTTGTTGTATAAACTTTCACGCAGACACCTCTTTTAAGAGGCTGTTTTTCTAAAGCTGGAACTTTATTTCTCGCTAAAGATTTAATTCTTTTTTTTCTTAACAACTGGTTAATAGTTGGCATAAAATTAGTTAAATTAAAATTTATTTTTTATTTTTGATGAAAATAACTGTCAGGTCATTATGGCAGCGTTTAGTGCTCTTAGCACTACATTCCAACCAAAAACACCGACAAACTACTATAGAATACTATTTTGTCAAATTAAAAAGATAGTTAAAACGGGTTTTTTTTATTGATTTACTTGTGTTTCTGAAGGTTCTATTTTTTCTTGTTCTGATAAATATTTTTTATCATCTTCAAGTGCTTTTCGGTTCCATTTATTTTTCAAAGCACCTGTTCCTGCTGGAACTAATCTACCAACAATAACATTTTCCTTTAATCCAGCTAATTTATCTACTTTCCCTTTTATAGCTGCATCAGTTAAAACTCTTGTAGTTTCTTGGAAAGAGGCAGCTGATACAAATGACTCAGTCTGTAAAGATGCTTTAGTTATACCCATTAAGACTCTCTCTGCTAAAGCTGGTTTTTTTCCTTTAGAAACTAATATTTCATTATTTGTTTCAAATTGAATTTTATCAACTATTTCACCAGGTAAATATTTTGAATCACCTGAAACTTTTATTTCAACTTTTTTTAACATTTGTCTAAGAATTGTTTCTATATGTTTGTCATTTATTATTACACCCTGTAATCTATAAACTTCTTGAACTTGATTGACAAAATATTCTGTTAAATCTTTTATACCTAAAATTCGTAGAATATCGTGAGGCAAAGGTTGACCATCAAGTAAATATTCACCTTTTTTAATTTGCTCACCTTGGTTAAAGTTAATATGTTTGCCTTTTGGAATTAAATAATTTGAAGCTATACCATTTTCAGGTTGTATTGATATTCTTTGTTTTCCTCTGACTTCTTTTCCAAATAAAACTTTACCATCATTTTCAGCAATTATTGCGCTATCTTTTGCTTTTCTTGCCTCAAATAATTCAGCAACTCTCGGTAATCCTCCAGTAATATCTTTAGTTTTAGTAGTTTCTTTTGGTAGTCTTGCAATTACATCTCCTGCATATATTTTTTGTCCATCCTTTACTGACAAAATTGAGTCTGGAACTAAATAATATCTAGCTTCATTATCATCAGCTTTTTTGATAACATTACCTTTTTCATCACGTAATGTTATTCTTGGTTTTAAATCTGTATTTTTTGATTGAGATCTCCAATCGATTACAGACTTAGAAGATATACCTGTTGCATCGTCTGTAGTCTCTTGAATAGATACACCATCTATTAAATCAACAAATCCAACAATTCCACTTTTTTCAGCAATTACCGGTGTTGTGTAAGGGTCCCATTCACAAATTTTAAAGTTCTTTTTTACTTTATCACCATTTTCACAAAATAATCTTGATCCATATGCAACTTTATAAATTGCTACCTGCACTCCATTATCATCTTCTATAGATAGCTGTGTATTTCTACCCATTACAATTAAGTTTTTCTTTGAGTCTTTTAATAAATTAGTATTAATTATTTTTACAGTACCTTCTGATTTAGTTATTATTTGGGATTCTTGTTTTACAGAAGCTGTACCACCAACGTGAAAAGTTCTCATTGTTAATTGAGTTCCTGGTTCACCAATGGATTGAGCAGAAATCATTCCAATTGCTTCTCCAACATGGACCATTTTTCCTCTTGATAAATCTCTACCATAACAAGTAGCACACACGCCATTTTTTGAGCTACAAGTCATAACAGAATAAGCGTTTATAAATTTTACTCCAGCTGCATCAATTTTATCACATCCCGCCTCATCTATCATTTCAGATTTTTTAATTATTACTTCACCGGTAATAGGATTTTTTACATCGGAAGCTGCTACACGACCCAAGACTCTTTCTGCTAAACTAACAACGACATTACCACCTTCTAAAATTTCAGCTAACTCAATATAACCAGGTTTTTCACATTTTATCTTAGTTATAGTTAAATCTTGAGCAACATCACATAATCTTCTTGTAAGATAACCAGAGCTTGCTGTTTTTAATGCTGTATCAGCTAGACCTTTTCTAGCTCCGTGAGTTGAATTAAAATATTCAAGTGCTGTTAAGCCTTCTTTAAAATTTGAAGTAATAGGAGTTTCAATAATCTCACCTGACGGTTTAGCAATCAATCCTCTCATACCTGCAAGTTGCTTCATTTGTGCTGCAGAACCTCTGGCACCACTATCTGCCATCATAAATACTGAATTGATTTGCAATCCATCTTTGGTTGTTTCAGTTGCCGATATACCTTTCATCATTTCTCCTGCAACTTTATCAGTACATTTAGACCAAGCATCAACAACTTTATTATATTTTTCACCTCTTGTAATTAATCCTTCAGAATATTGATTCTCATATTCAGCAATTAATTTTTTTGTATCATCAATTAGTTGACTTTTATTAGCAGGAATAATTAAATCATCTTTTCCAAAAGAAATACCAGCCTTAAAAGCATGCTTAAACCCTAAATCTTTTAAATGATCACAAAAAATAACAGTTGCTTTTTGACCACAAAATCTAAACACACTATCAATGATTTCTGAAACTATTTTTTTAGGTAAAAGTCTATCAATTAATGAAAATTTAATGTTATGGTTTTTGGGTAATAAATTTGCAAGTAGAAATCTTCCAGCGGTACTTTTATATTTTTCAATTTTTTTATTTCCTTTTTCATCCAGTGTTTCAAATCTTGATATAATTGTCGAATTAACTCTAATTGCCCCATATTCAAGTGCATGTTCAATTGCATCAACATCTGCAAAATAACCGTCTATGTTTTCAGTTTGAAACGGCGGTTGTGACAAATAATAAATTCCTAATATCATATCTTGGCTTGGTACAATTATAGGTTTACCGTTTGATGGGCTTAAAATATTATTTGTAGAAAGCATTAAAATTCTTGCTTCAAGTTGAGCTTCTAAACTTAGAGGAACATGAACAGCCATTTGATCTCCATCAAAGTCAGCATTAAAAGCTGCACAAGTTAATGGATGTAACTCTATTGCATCCCCTTCTATTAGTTTTGGTTCAAAGGCTTGAACTCCCAATCTATGAAGTGTTGGAGCTCTATTTAATATTACTGGGTGTTCTCTTACTATTAATTCTAAAGCATCCCAAACTGCATTTGTTTCTCTTTCAACTAATTTTTTTGCCTGTTTTATTGTTGAGGCTAGTCCCAACTTATTTAGTCTAGCATATAAAAATGGCTTAAATAACTCTAAAGCCATTTTTTTTGGCAAGCCACATTCATGAAGTTTCAAGTCAGGTCCTACTACAATTACCGATCTTCCTGAATAATCTACTCTTTTACCGAGTAAGTTTTGTCTAAATCTACCTTGTTTACCTTTAAGCATTTCTGCTAGAGATTTTAAAGGTCTTTTTCCTGTACCTGTAATAACTCTTCCTCTTCTGCCATTGTCGAATAAAGCATCTACTGACTCTTGGAGCATTCTTTTTTCATTTCTAATAATAATATGTGGTGCTTTAAGATCCATTAATCTTTTCAATCTATTATTTCTATTTATTACTCTTCTATAAAGATCATTTAAATCTGAAGTAGCAAATCTACCTCCATCTAATGGAACTAAAGGTCTTAATTCTGGCGGTATAACTGGAACAACTGTTAATATCATCCATTCAGGTTTTTGGCCTGTTTCAATAAATGACTCTATTAGTTTTAATCTTTTTATAGATCTTTCTTCACTAACTTTTGATTTAGTTTCTTGAATAGTTTTAATTAAATTTTTTCTCTCTAGCTCTAAATCTATTGATCTTAAAATTTCTAAAATTGCTTCAGCTCCTATTCCTGCAGTAAAAGATTCTTCACCAAATTCATCTTGATATTTGGCTAATTCTTCTTCGTTTAATAACTGATTTTTTTTTAATGTTGTCATCCCAGGTTCAATAACAATAAAATTCTCGAAATATAAAACTCTTTCAACTTCTTTTAACTTCATATCTACTGCTAAAGATATTCTACTAGGTAAAGATTTTAAAAACCAAATATGAGCTACAGGTGTAGCAAGGTTTATATGGCCCATACGCTCTCTTCTTACATTTGATTTTGTTACTTCCACACCACATTTTTCACAAATAATTCCTCTAAATTTCATTCGTTTATACTTACCACATAAACATTCGTAGTCTTTTATTGGACCAAAAATTCTTGCACAGAACAAACCATCTTTTTCAGGTCTAAAAGTTCTATAATTTATAGTTTCAGGTTTTTTAATTTCACCAAACGTCCATGATTTAATTTTATCAGGACTTGCTAAAGTGATTTTAATACTATCAAAGTTTTGTGCTTCAGAAATATCTGAATTTTTAAATAAATCTGTTAATTCTTTTTTCATAATTAGTTTAACTCAACATTAAGTGCCAATGATTTAATTTCTTTAACAAGAACGTTAAATGACTCTGGTATTCCAGACTCAAAATTTTCTTCACCTTTTACTATTGTTTCATAAACTTTAACTCTACCAGCTACATCATCCGATTTAACAGTTAAAATTTCTTGTAATGAATAAGAAGCTCCGTAAGCTTCAAGTGCCCATACTTCCATCTCACCAAATCTTTGTCCACCTAGTTGAGCTTTACCACCAAGTGGTTGTTGAGTTACTAAACTATAAGGACCTGTTGATCTTGCATGTATTTTATCTTCAACAAGATGATGAAGTTTCAACATATAAATAATCCCAACAGTTACGTCTCTATCAAATTTTTCACCTGTTCTTCCATCCCATAAAGAGGTTTGTGCTGAACCAGGAAGATTTGCTAATTTAAGCATTTTAGTAACATCTTTTTCTTTAGCTCCATCAAATACTGGAGTAGCAATAGGTATTCCATTTTGAAGATTTTCACATAAATCTTTAAATTCTGACTTATTTAACTTATCTAATTTATTTTCAAATATTTCTTTACCATAAACAGATTCTAAAAAATCAGAAATTTTTTTTGTTTTTTCTATTTTTTTTTTATTTTCTTCAATTAAGTTTTTCAATTGATCACCAAACTCTTTACAAGCCCACCCTAAATGAGTCTCTAAAATTTGACCAACGTTCATACGACTTGGTACGCCTAGTGGATTTAATACTATGTCAACAGGTTTACCATTTTCTCTAAAAGGCATATCTTCAACCGGCACTATCTTGCTAACAACACCTTTATTTCCATGTCTTCCGGACATTTTATCACCTGGTCTCAATCTTCTTTTGACTGCTACAAAAACTTTTACCATTTTCATTACACTAGGTAATAAATCATCACCACTTCTAATTTTTAAAACTTTGTCTTCAAATCTTTCTAGAATATCTTGCTTAGCTTTGTTATATTGATCTTTTAATTGAAATAATGATTCTTGTTTTTTTTCATCATCAACTGTAATTTTAAATATATCAGAAACATTTAAGTTATCTATATTATTAAAATCTAGCTTTGTTCCCTGCTCAATATCTTTAATTTTTTTGTTTAAAATCGAGCCATTTAAAATTTGATTTGCTCTTTGTTTGATGCTTCTTTCTAATATTTCTTCCTCAACAATTTTATCTTGTTGAACTACTTCAATTTCAGCCCTTTCTATTGTAATAGATCTTTCATCTTTTTCAATTCCATGTCTATTAAAAACTCTAACGTCAACGACAACTCCACTGCTACCTCTAGACATTTTAAGAGATGTATCAGTTACATCTATAGCTTTTTCACCAAAAATAGATCTTAATAATTTTTCTTCTGGGCCTGAAGCCGAATCACCTTTTGGTGTCACTTTTCCAACTAAAATATCGCCAGCTTTTACTTCTGCACCAATATAAACAATGCCTGATTCATCTAAATTTTTTAAAGATTCTTCATTAACATTAGGAATATCTCTAGTAATATCTTCTTCACCTAATTTTGTATCTCTTGCCATTACCTCATATTCAACTATGTGGATTGATGTAAATACATCATCAGTTACACATCTTTCAGATATTAAAATAGAGTCTTCAAAATTATAACCTTGCCAAGGCATAAATGCGACAGTAACATTTTTACCCAAACCAAGCTCTCCTAATTTAGTAGATGGACCATCTGCTATAATGTCACCAGTACTTACTTTATCACCAACTCTTACTAAAGGTTTTTGATTTATACATGTATTTTGATTTGATCTTTTAAATTTTTGTAAATTATAAATATCAACACCAGATTTTGTAAAATCTGTTTCGTCAGTAGCTTTTATTACAATTCTCTTACCATCAATTTTATCAACTATACCGTCTCTTTTAGCTACAATCGTTACACCTGAGTCTAAAGCAACATCACTTTCAATTCCTGTACCAACTAGTGGTGACTCTGGTTTTAGTAATGGAACAGCTTGTCTCATCATGTTTGAGCCCATCAAAGCTCTATTCGCATCATCATTTTCTAAAAATGGTATTAATGAAGCTGCTACAGAAACTAATTGTTTTGGTGATACGTCTATATAATCTATGTTTTCTGGTTTGGATAAAATAAAATTTAAATTTTGTCTACAAGAAACTAAATCTTCTGTAATTTTTCCTTTATCATCAACTTTCGAGTTTGCTTGAGCTATAGTAAATTTAGTTTCTTCCATAGCTGATAGATATTCAATTTTTTCTTCAACTATACCATTTTTGACTCTTCGATAAGGACTTTCAATAAAACCATATTTATTAATCTTAGCATAAGTTGATAAACTATTAATCAAACCTATATTTGGACCCTCTGGTGTTTCGATAGGGCAAATTCTACCATAATGAGTAGGATGAACATCTCTTACTTCGAACCCAGCTCTTTCTCTTGTTAATCCACCGGGTCCTAATGCTGATACTCTTCTCTTATGAGTAATTTCTGATAATGGATTTGTTTGATCCATAAATTGAGAAAGTTGTGAGCTAGCAAAAAAATCCTTTAAAGATACTGTTAATGGTTTTGCATTAATTAAATCTTGAGGCATAGCTGACTCAATATCAAGAGTTGTCATTTTTTCTTTGATAGCTCTTTCCATTCTATAAACACCTATACGAGCTTGATTTTCAACTAATTCACCAACAGATCTTACTCTCCTATTACCAAGATGATCAATGTCGTCTACTTCATCTTTGCCGTCTCTTAAATCTAACATTTTTTTGATAATTGCTATAATGTCATCATTTCTTAAGATTGTTATTTTATCTGAACATTCTAAATTTAATCTTGAATTCATTTTAACCCTACCAACATCAGATAAATCGTATCTGTCAGAACTAAAAAAAAGATTATTAAAAATTTGAGTTGCTATTTCAATAGTAGGAGGTTCACCTGGTCTTAAAACTTTATAAATTTCATTAATAGCATCAACTTTAGTTTCATTTTTATCATTAAGAATTGTTGTTAATAAATAAGGCCCCTTATTTATAGAGTTTGTTGTTGATATTTCAATGGTAGTTATATTAGCATTAATGA
>CACGJS010000012.1 GCA_902573385.1 uncultured Pelagibacteraceae bacterium
GTAATTTTGCAAAATTAAGTTTATTCCAACCAAATAAATATAAATTTAAAAAATCCTGCCCACTATCATTAAAAGGCGCACCAATTGTTGATTATAAAAATATTAAATTATTAAAAAAATATATTTCTGAAAATGGTAAAATACTACCTTCAAGAGTTACTAATGTTTGTCAAAAAAAACAACGTGAACTTTCAATTTCAATTAAAAGAGCTAGAAATTTAGGATTAATATAAATGAAAGTAATTTTATTAGAAAATTTAAGAAGTATCGGATCAATAGGAGATGTTATTGATGTAAAAAGAGGATTTGCAAGAAATTATTTAATTTCTAAAAAAAAAGCACTTTATGCTTCTAATGAAAATATAAAAGAAGTTGAAAAAATTAAAACTAATTTGGCTAAAAAAGATCTTGAAAAGAAAAAAATTGCAAAACAAATTTCAGAGAAAATAAATAATAAAAATTATTCTATTAAAAAATTAAGTACTGAAAATAATGAATTATATGGATCCGTAAAGCCTACAGAAATTTCAAAAATAATTTATGAATATGAAAAGCTAGAAATAAAACCTTCGATGATACAACTTATAAAAGAAATTAAATCATTAGGAGATTTTAAAGTTAAAATAGTTCTTCATTCTGAAGTTGAAGCAGAAATTAACATTAAGGTAATTGCTGCCGAAACCATTCAATAATTATACATTTTTTTCCCCAACAAATATTTGTTATTTTTTTTTTAATCATTTCATATAAAAGTTAAATATGGAAAAATTAAACTTAGTAAAAGACAATTTCAAAGAACTTCCAAACAATATTGAAGCTGAACAAGCTGTATTAGGGTCAATACTTGTAACGAACGAAATATTTGATGAAATCAATACAATAATTTCTAATATTAATTTTTATGATCCAATGCATCAAAAAATTTTTGCTGCAATCGAAAACCTTATTTACAAAGGAATGCTTGCAAACCCTATTACTTTAAAAAATTATTTTGAAAATGAAAAAGATGAAATAAATATTCCAGAATATTTAGTAAAAATAACTAAATTTTCTACTTCATCAAGACAAGCTATTGAATACTCAAGAATAATTTATGATGCATTTGTTAGAAGAGAATTAATCAAGATTTCTGAAAATACTATTGATGCAGCCAAACTAAATGATTTAAATGTTAATGGACAAAATATTATTGAAAATTCAGAAAGATTACTTTTTGATCTTGCTGAAAAAGGCTCGTTTAATTCTTCTCTTGTAAAATTTGATGAAGCAATGAAACAAACTATAGAAATGGCTTCAGCTGCTTATAAAAATGAAGAAGGTATAGTTGGTGTTCCTACAGGCCTAAGAGATTTGGATGACAGACTTGGTGGACTTCATAATTCTGATTTAATCATTATTGCTGGTCGTCCAGGAATGGGGAAAACTGCTTTAGCTACAAATATAGCTTTCTACGCTGCTCAAAAACTACAAGATAGTGGAAGAAAATCATCAATCGCTTTTTTTTCATTAGAAATGTCTTCTGAACAACTATCAACCAGAATTTTAGCTGAACAATCAAGAATCAAATCAAATGATATTAGAAGAGGAAAAATTTCAGATGAACAATTTGATAAATTTATTGAGACATCAAAAAATATTTCAGAACTCCCACTTTATATTGATGAAACGCCAGCTATTAGTATTGCTGCAATGAGTAATAGAGCAAGACGTATTAAAAGATTATTTGGTCTAGACATGATTGTTGTAGATTATATTCAATTAATGTCAGGTTCTCTGAACAATAGAGATGGTAGAGTTCAAGAAATTTCACAAATAACACAAGGTCTAAAAGCAATAGCTAAAGAACTGTCCATTCCTGTTATAGCTTTATCTCAATTGTCAAGACAAGTTGAACAAAGAGATAATCATAAACCTTTATTGTCTGATCTAAGAGAATCAGGCTCAATCGAGCAAGATGCTGATGTCGTAATGTTTGTATATAGGGAAGCTTACTATTTAGAAGCTAAAGAACCACAGGCTGCTACAGTAGAACATGCAGAATGGCAAGCAAAAATGAATGAAATATCAACACTAGCTCAAATAATTATTGCAAAACAAAGACATGGCCCTACAGGCAATATTGAAGTTGAGTTTGAGGCAATGTTTACTAAATTTAAAGATAAAGATACTCAAAGCTACTAAATTAAAATATATAATGGGATTGAATGTTTGCTCATTTATATCAAAATACTGTTCTTAAAAAACCTAAATCAATTTTTTTATTATTAGTAATTGTATTGTTAGGTTTTGGATATTTTTCAAAAGATTTTAAACTAGATGCGTCTTCAGAAACTCTTCTTATTGAGGGAGATCCAGACCTTGAGTATTTAAAAAAAATAAATAAAAGATATGGATCAAAAGATTTTCTTATTTTAACTTACACACCAAATGAAAGAATGATATCTGAAGCTTCTATTAATAATTTATTAAGTTTAAAGTATAAAATTCAAAGTTTAGAATGGGTTCATAATGTAATAACTCTTTTGGATATACCTTTGCTAGATAATTCCGAAGCACCTTTAGAAGATAGACTTAAAAACTTTGCCACACTTAAAGATGATGAAACAGATAAAGAAAGAGGCTTTAAAGAAATTTTAGAAAGTCCAGTTTTTAAAAATTTTATAATTAGTGAAGATGGAAACACAAGTGGAATAATTGTTTACATAAAAAAAGATGAAACACTAAAACAACTACAAGGAAGAAATAAAAAAGAAATAGAAATTTATAAAGATAATCTAAAGAAAAAAAATCATAAAAATATTCTACAAATTAGAGAAATTATCAAAAGTTATAGTGATACAAGTAAGATACATCTTGGTGGAATACCGATGATAGCTGATGACATGATGTCATTTATTAAAAATGATATTATAGTATTTGGCTTAGGAGTTTTATTATTTATTATCACTACTCTTTGGTTTATTTTTAGAAAATTAATTTGGATAATAGTTCCAATTAGTAGTTGTTTTTTTTCAGTTTTAATCATGACAGGTTTGCTTGGTTTATTAGGATGGAAAGTCACAGTAATTTCATCAAACTTTATTGCTTTAATGTTAATTCTTACAATGGCAATGAATATTCATATGAGTACTCGCTTTATACAATTAAGAAATGATTTTCCTAATTTAAAAAATCTAGAAATTATATCTATTACTACTAGTAAAATGTTTTGGCCTATCCTTTATACTGTACTGACTACTATTTTTGCTTTTTTATCTTTAATTTTTAGTGGAATTAAACCTATCATTGATTTTGGATGGATGATGACACTAGGATTAATTACTTCTTTTATAATTACTTTCACTTTACTACCTACTTTTTTAAATTTTATTTCAAGCGATAGCATGAATATCAAAAAAAATAAAAAATCTAAGATCACATCTTTTTTTGCAAATATTTCAATGAATAATAAAAAAATCATACTCTCAACAACCACTGTTGTAATTATTCTAAGTATAATTGGTATAAGTCGTCTTGAAGTAGAAAATAGTTTTATTAATTATTTTAATAAAAATACTGAAATCTATAAAGGAATGAAACTTATAGATGAAAAATTAGGGGGTACTACACCTCTTGAAGTGATTATAAAATTTGGAGATAAAGAGTTAAAAGGTTCACAAAATGAAGAAGATGATGAATTTGACGACTGGGGAGAAAATGAAGACCAAAATGATCGTAAATATTGGTTTACAAAAGACAAAATTGAAAAAATAGATAATGTACATAAATACCTAGATAGCTTGCAACCTGTAGGAAAAGTTCTATCTTTTTCATCTATTATTGAAGTTGCCACACAACTAAATAACAATAAACCTCTTGGTACTTTAGAAATGGGTGTACTTTATTCTAAAATTCCAGAATCTATAAAAAAAGAAATTATTGATCCTTATGTCTCAATAGAAAATAATGAAGCAAGAATTAGTTTAAGAATTAAAGATTCTCTTGATAATTTAAGAAGAAACGAACTAATTAAAAAAATAAATTTTGACCTTAAAAATCAACTTAAGCTTGATGAGGAAGAATTTCAACTTGCAGGAGTTTTGATACTATTTAATAACTTGCTACAAAGTTTATTTAAATCTCAAATACTTACTTTGGGCTTAGTCATGATTGGAATATTTATAATGTTTATGATTTTATTTAAAAATGTTAAACTATCTTTGATTGGAGTGGCGCCAAACTTTATAGCTGCTTTTTTTATATTAGGAATTATTGGTTTATTAGGAATACCTTTGGATATGATGACTATAACTATTGCTGCGATCACAATAGGAATAGCTGTGGATAATAGTATTCATTATATTTATAGATTTAAAGAAGAATTTTTAAAAATTAATGATTATAATAAAACTTTAAAATTATGTCACTCTACTGTAGGTGTAGCTATACTTAATACATCAATCACAATAGTTTTTGGATTTTCAATTCTAATGTTTTCTAATTTTATACCTACAATATATTTTGGTATATTTACAGGAATTGCAATGTTATTTGCGATGATTTCAGTATTAACTCTATTACCATCTTTAATACTCCTAGTTAGACCATTTAGTATTAAAGGTAATGATGTTTAATTTTTTTAAAGATATTTATGACTTTATATCTTTATTTGACTTAATATACTTAATTATAACAGTTTTATCTTTAATAAAATGTTCAAGAAAAGGATTTGTTTTAAGTATCCTGGGCGCATCTAAATGGCTTTTAGCTTATATAATTACATTAATACTTTTTCCAAAAGTAAAACCGTTCGTCGATAATATAATAGATAATGAATATATTCTTGATATCGTGTTAGGCATCACAATTTTTGCTTTTATAATTTTTGTAATTTTAATGATTAATAAAGGAATTAGTAAGGCTGTTAAGTATTCAGGCATAGGAAGAGTAGATACGGTCTTTGGATTCTTTTTTGGATTTATAAGAAGTTATATTATTTGTGTTTGTGTATTTTCAACTATAAGTATTATATATAACCATAGCAAATGGCCAATTAATCTTAATGAATCGTTAACCTTCCCATATGTAGAAAAAGGTAGTAATTATCTCATTAAAGAGTTTCCAGATGAAAAAAATTACAAAGAAACTAGAGATAAAATTGAAGAATTATAGTTCAAAACTCAAAGAAGAATGTGGAGTATTTGGTGTAAGCAATAACACTGATGCTTCTGCTTTAACAGCTTTGGGTCTACATGCTCTTCAACACAGAGGTCAAGAGGGTTGTGGAATTGTATCTTTTGATGGTAAAAAATATTATTCTGAAAAAAAATTTGGACTTGTTGGAGATAATTTTAATAAAGAAAAAATTTTAAAAAACTTAAAAGGTAATTATGCAATTGGCCATAATAGATACAGCACAACAGGAGAAAATACCTTAAGAAATATTCAACCTTTTTTTGCAGACACTAATGCTGGAGGATTAGGTGTTGCACATAATGGTAATTTAACAAATTCTATTACACTTAGAAAAAAACTAGTAGAAGATGGAGCAATATTTCATACCACTTCTGACACTGAAACCATTGTACAATTAATAGCAAAATCAAAAAGAACTAAAACAATAGATAGAATAGTCGATGCATTATTTCAAATACAAGGAGGTTATGCACTTGTAATGCTTAATCAAAATATTTTGATTGGTGCAAGAGATCCTTTTGGAATAAGACCTCTTGTTATAGGTAAAATAAATGACTCATATGTTTTTGCTTCTGAAACTTGTGCTTTAGATATTATTGGAGCTAAATATATTAGAGATGTTGAAAATGGTGAAGTTGTTTTTATTGAAAAAAATCAAGTTAAAAGTATTAAACCATTTCCATTTAGAAAAAGTAGGCCTTGTGTATTTGAATATATTTATTTTGCAAGACCAGATAGTATTTTAAATGGTCAATCAGCATATGAATATAGAAAAAATTTTGGAATTGAGCTTGCAAAAGAAACAAATGTTGATGCAGATATTATAGTTCCAGTACCAGACTCTGGAAATGCTGCTGCCCTAGGTTATGCACAATACATAGGAAAAAAATTTGAATTAGGTTTAATAAGAAATCATTATGTAGGTAGAACTTTCATCGAACCAAGCCAAAAAATAAGAAGTTTGGGTGTTAAACTTAAATTAAATGCTAATAAAACTTCAATAAAAAATAAAAAGATTGTTTTAATTGATGACTCTTTAGTTAGAGGAACTACTTCATATAAAATAGTTAAAATGCTTTATGATGCTGGCGCTAAAGAAGTTCATGTTAGAATTGCTTGTCCAGAAATAAGATATCCAGATTTTTATGGTGTTGATACACCTACTAAAAAAGAACTTCTGGCTTCAAATAAAACTAATGAAGAAATTTGCAAATATATCGATGCAAAATCTTTAAAGTTTTTATCTATTGAAGGAATGTACAAAGCAATGGGTTTTGAAAAAAGAAACGATATTTATCCTCAACTGACAGATCATTATTTTACTGGCGACTATCCGGTTAAACCAATTGATGAATTAGGTGATGATAAAATAACTCAACTATCATTATTAAGTACAGCTTCAAATAATTAGATATGAAAAAAGTAAATTTTACTGAAATGAAAAATGGTTCTAAAGAAGACTATCTATTTCTAGATAAACTTGAAAAAGAATATGTATCTAAAACAGCAGACAGAATAATCAAATATCTTCACTCTTACGAAGAAACTTTAGAAGGTTATCAAATTAGTAGGTTTGAACACTCATTGCAGGCTGCTACACGTGCTTTACGAGATAATGCTAGTGATGAAATGATTGTAGCAACTTTATTGCATGATATAGGGGATGATTTAGCACCCTTAAATCATGCCGAATATGCTGCTGCAATCTTAAGACCTTATGTTAGTGAAAAAACTTATTGGATACTTTTAAAACATGGTGAGTTTCAAATGTATTATTACGCTCATCACCTTGGTGCAGATAGAAATAAAAGGGATAAATATAAAGGTCATAAATATTATGATGAATGTGTAAAATTTTGTGAAAAATGGGATCAAACTTCTTTTGATCCTAATTATAAATCTTTACCACTTAAAGAGTTTGAGCCACTAATAAAGAAAATATTTTCAAGAAAACCTTATTCCAGTTTAGATAAGTAAATTAATATCTTTAAAATAAAATAATAATTATTATATATAAAGTAATGATAACTAAAAAAGAACATTTAATTGAATATTTTATGTCTGGAATTAAAAATACTAATGAATTTAAAATTGGTATTGAGCATGAAAAATTTATATTTGATTTAAAAACAAATAAGCGAATTAATTATCAAAAAATTCTTAAAATGTTTAAAGCTCTTTATGAGTTTGGATGGAAACCAATTTTTGAAAATGAAAATATAATTGGTCTAAAAAAATCTGGAAAAAGTATTACTTTAGAACCAGGTAATCAAATTGAACTTTCAGGAGACAAGTTGAATAATATCCATGAGGCATGTTCAGAGTCTCAACATTATTTATTTGAACTAAAACAAGTATTACAAAATTTAAATTTTAAAATGGTTAGTGCTGGATTTGACCCTATATCAAAAATTTCAGAAGTACCAAATAATCCAAAAAAAAGATATGAGATAATGACTAAAGATATGCCTTCTGGTGGTTCATTAAGTTTGGATATGATGTACAGAACGTGTGGAACACAATTAAACCTAGATTATGACTCTGAAGAAGATTTTGTAAAAAAATTTAAAGTTATTAATTCAATTGTTCCAATTTCAATAGCTTTGTTTGCTAATTCGTCAATAATAGAAAAAAGAAATAGTAACTATCTTTCTTATAGATCTAAAGTTTGGCAAAACACTTCTAGGGGTGGTTTACCTGAATTTTTTTTTGATAACGTTGATTTTGAAAAATATTCTGATTTCGTGATAAAATTTCCTATTCTTTTTATTCAAAATAAAGACAAATATATATCTGGCAAAAAATATTTGTTTTCAGATTTCATGAATGGAAAGATTAAAGAAATTGAAAACAAACTTCCTACTGAAAATGATTTAACTATACACCTAAGCACAATCTTTACAGAAAATAGACTTAAAAAATATATAGAACTAAGGTCAATGGATGCTTGTGGTTGGGATTGTTTATGTGCCGGACCAGCTTTAAATACTGGTATTTTATATGGTAATTTAGATGAAGCTTTTGAATTAGTTTCTAAATGGGATAAAAATAAAATAATTAATGCGTATCTCGAAGCTCCAAAGAAAGGTTTCAACACTCAACTTATGGGCAAAGATTTATTTTACTGGACTTCTGTATTTATATCTATTGCTAAAAAAGGTTTAGAAAATAGAGATATTGTAGGTAAAAATGGTTATAATGAAACTAATTATTTAAATCATTTAAAAAAAATAATTGATAATAAGACAACAAACGCAGATCATATGATTGCTAAATTTTCCAAAAATGAAAATTTAATCGATTTATATGATAAATAAAATTATTGCTATTCAAGGGAATCACCCTAGTAAACTTAATCCAATAAGTGATACTACTATATTTCTTGCAAAAGAAGCTCAAAATAAAAAGTATAAAATTTTTTACTATGAGCCAAAAAACTTGTCCATAATAAATAATAATATAATAGCTAAAGGTTTTTTTATTAAATTTAATTACGAAAATAAAAAATTTTTCAAAATTATTAAAAATACAAAACTTAATTTGTTAAAATGTAAATTTATACTTATAAGACAAGACCCTCCATTTAATTTGGAATATATTTCAACAACTTATATTTTGGACAAAATAAAAGATAAAGTAAAAATAATTAATGATCCTACCGCAATAAGAAATATATCAGAAAAACTTTATTCCCCTTTTTTTTACAAATATATGCCTAAAACAATCTTTACAAGAGATTTACAAGAAATTAAAAAATTTTACAAAATTAATAAAAAAATGATTATAAAACCGATACATAGCTATGGTGGCAATGATATCCATTTGATTCAAGGTTCTTTTAATCTTAAGTTAATATCTAAGTTTATAAAAAAACATGGACATATAATGTGTCAAAAATTTTTATCTCAAATAAAATATGGTGATAAAAGAATATGGTTGATTAATGGAAAAATTTGTGGAGCGATATCACGAATTCCAAAAAAAAATTCCTTTTTAAGTAATTTAAGTAAAGGAGCTAAAGCAATTATAGCTAAACCAACTAAAATTGAAAAAAAAATCTCACTTGTCATTGGAAAAAATCTAAAAAAAAAGAATATATATTTTGTTGGAATAGATTTTATTGATCAAAAATTAAATGGAGATATAAATGTTACATCCCCTACTGGATTAAAAACTTACTACGATTTATCTAAAATAAATTTAGCTAAAATATTTTGGAAAGGGTTAAAAGTTTGAATAATCTCAGTTCACAGCAAAAAGGTTCTTTATTAGCTTTTATTGCTGTAATGTTTATTACTCCTGACTCTTTATTTATTAGATTATCAAATATTGAGACATGGGGCATGCTTTTCTATAGAGGTGCAATCCCTTTTCTAGTTACATTAATTGGCCTTCTGTTTTTTTATAAAAAAAATTTTTTAAAAGCTATTTTTGCTATAGGTTATCCAGGTACATTTTATATTTTAAGTTTCTCTATTTGTAATATTACATTTATAATTTCTATTCAAAATACTAATGTTGCTAATACATTAGTTATGATAGCAATGGCACCAATGATTTCTGCTATCTTGGGAGCTATATTTTTAAAAGAAATACCAGATAGAAAAACTTGGTTTGCAATTATTATAACTTTTATTGCTGTTGCTTATATTTTTCATGACTCAATTGAATTAGGTAATTTTTACGGTGATATTTTTGGTTTAATTACTGCTTTTGGTTTAGCTTGCAATGCAATACTTGCAAGATTTGCAAAAGATCGAGATCTTGTTCCTTCTGCAGTTATAGGAAAACTTTGTGTTGCAATTTTTGCATTTTTCTTTGTTGAAAGCTTTGCACTTGTTGAAATGGACCTCATAATTATACCTTTAATGTGTGTTATGTGCGTAGCTATACCTTTTGTATTGGTAACAATAGCGCCTAGATTCATACCTGCCGAAGAAGTAAATCTTTTTTTTCTATTAGAAACGATTATTGGCCCAATTTGGGTATGGCTAATAATTAATGAACAACCAAGTATAGAAGCTTTACAGGGAGGTTTGGTGATAATTACAACAATTGCTATACACTCTTTTTTAAAACTTAAAAAACCTTAGTCTGTCACAATTAAGTCTTTATTTGAGAATAGAGGACGATAAATTAAGAAACTTTTATGGATAAAATATTAAAAAACTCCTGGGCACTTTTTTTAGGGATGGGCTTGATAATGTTAGCTCATGGCTATCAAGGATCTTTACTTGGAGTTCGAGCTGTTCAAGAAGAATTTAGTTTAGTTGCAACTGGATTTATGTTGTCAGGATATTATGTAGGATATTTTATTGGTGCAAAAACAATACCTAGTTTTATATTAAGAGTAGGTCATATAAGAGTATTTGCTGCATTTGCTTCTATAGCATCCATAGTTATTTTAATGCATTCTATTTTTATTCATCCTTTTACATGGTTTGTGCTTAGAGTTGTTACTGGAATTAGTATGGTTTCCATTTATACAATTGCTGAAAGTTGGTTAAACGATAGATCAAGTAATAAAAATAGAGGAAGTGTTTTATCAATTTACATGATTGTTCTTTATGGATCAATGGCGACTGGAATGTTTTTTCTTAATTTTAGTAAACCAGAAAACTTTCAACCCTTTATTTTAGTTTCATTATTTATGTCACTTGCATTAATTCCAATTTTACTAACTAAAAGAAAAGCCCCAACATTTAAAAAGATTACTGGTATGACATTAAGAGAGTTATATAAAACTTCTCCTTTGGGGATGGTAGGATCTCTTTTTTATGGAACTGCTCAATCAGCTTTATTTTCTTTGCTTGCTGTTTACGCTGCATCAATGAATTTTACTATATTTGAAATTTCTATTGTAACTTTTTTATTAGCAATATCAGGAGCTATTGCACAATTTCCTATTGGAAAATTATCTGATAAATTTGATAGAAGATTAGTAATTATATATACTACTTTTGGTGCAGCTATTTTTGCACTCTGTGCTATTTTAGCTTCAAGACAAATGTATTTGCCTGGAGATCTTGGTACAAGTAAAACTTGGTTTTACATATTTTTAATTTTATTTTCTTTTTGTAGCTTACCTATGTTTGCTATTATCTTTGCTCACACTAACGATTTTATCCCTAAGGAAAAATTTGTTGCTGCTGGAGCAGGTTTACAATTTGCATTTGGATTAGGTGCAATAAGTGGACCTTTTTTGTGTTCTATATTTATGAATATTATTGGTTCTAATGGTTACTTTATATTTTTAATAATCTTTCATTCGATAATTGGAATTTTTGCAATTCATAGAATGAAAGTAAGAGACACAGAAGATAACCCTGACTCACAGTTTGCTGCTATGCCACAAACTATTACTCCTACTGGCATGGAATTAAATCCTTCAACAGAACCGATAGAAGAACCTAAAAAAGACGAAGTCAAAACCAATAAATCTATTTAATTTGCATCAAGAACGGCATGAAGAAATTGTTTAGTTCTTTCATTTTTAGGATCATCGAACAGTTGTTCTGGTGGACCTTGTTCAAAAATTTTTCCTTCATTGAAGAAACAAACTCTATCTGATATCTCACGAGCAAAACCCATCTGGTGAGTTACCATAATCATTGTTAAATTATGCTCTTTATTTAATGATCTAATCACATTTAATACTTCTCCAACAACCTCTGGGTCTAATGCTGATGTAATTTCATCTAAAAGCATAACTTTTGGCCTCATTGCTAAAGCTCTAGCTATTGCAACTCGCTGTTGTTGTCCTCCTGATAATCTTGATGGATGTTCATCTTTTTTATCTGTTAAACCAACTAACTCTAATAAATCAAGAGCTCTTTCTTCAGCTTCTTCTTTTTTCATACCAAGCACTTCTATTGGAGCTTCGATACAATTTTGAAGGGCAGTCATATGAGGAAAAAGATTAAATTGTTGAAATACCATACCAATTTTTGATCTTCTTTCTCTTAAATATTTTTCATTTGCAATAATAAGTTTTTCTTTATTAGGCATATGAGTTAATGGCTCACCATCTAAATAAATTATACCTTGATTAATTTTTTCTAAAGTCATTAAAACTCTTAAAACAGTTGTTTTACCTGATCCTGACGGACCAATAATTGAAACCATTTCATTTTTTTTTATTTCTAAATTAAGTTTATCTAAAACAACAAGGTCTCCATACTGTTTAGTAACATCAGAGAACTTTACTAAAACATCTTCAGGGTTATTTTTATTATTCATTTAATTTTTTACCTTTCCTTGTGCTTTATTTACTGATCTTTCTAACTTTCTTATACCCATAGCAGCGGGAACTGAGAGAATTAAAAAAATAATTCCAACTATAGTATATGGTTCTAAATAACGGTAGTGATATCCTCCTACTGCTGTCGCTGCGTGAAACAATTCTGCTACACCAATAGTTGATAATAAAGGCGTATCCTTAAAAATACCTACCAAATAATTTCCCATCCCAGGAATTGCTATAGGAAAAGCTTGAGGTAAAACTATTCTCCTATACGTATATAATGTTGTAAAGTTTAGTGCTCTACATGCTTCCCATTGTGTTTTTGCTACACCCTCTAAAGCACCTCTATAAACTTCTGAAAGATATGTTCCAAAGTGCAACCCTATGGTTATCATTGCTGAAACCCAAGCTGATAAAGTAATACCGAATTGAGGTCCCACAAAATAAACAAAAAACAATTGAATCAAAAGAGGTGTAGATCTAATAAACTCAACTATTTCTCTAACTATTGCGTTAACTGCTTTATAAGGAGTTTTTTGTCCTAATAAAAATAATAAACCTACTACAGCTGCAATAGAATAACCTATTCCAGCCGCCATTATAGTGTTTAGAGTAGCCCATAACATTTTTGGAAGTATTTCAAAAGCAAACTCCCATCTCCACTCAGCATTCATATTAAACCTTACCTTTCCCTACTTTATTAGCCGCTAATACTTCTAACCATCGTAAGAAAGGTACTAAAAAAAATCTAGAAATAATGTAGTAAATTAAGAGTGCTGTACCAAAGCACTGAGCTGAAAGCCAAGTGATTGAATTAATTTGTTTTGCCTCAAAGGTTAAATCTACAACTGTAACCAATGCTACTAGTGCTGTTGCTTTTAAAAGCTCTACAGTTAAATTTGCTGCAGGAGGCAAAATAATTGGAAAAATTTGAGGTATAATTATTCTCCTCATTCTTTTAGCAGGACTAAAATTTAATGCAAAAGCCCCCTCCCATTGACCTTTTGGTACTGCTAATATTCCACCTCTAACAATTTCTGCGCCATAGGCACCAAAGTTCATACCTATTGCCACAACACCAGCAGTAAAAGCTTCTAATGTAAGACCAAAAAATGGCAATACATAATAAAACCAAAATAACTGAACTAATAATGATGTTCCTCTAAAAAATTCAATATAAACAGTTGCTGTACCTTGAATCATTGGGTTTTTTGATAAACGCATTAACCCAAAAATTATTGAAATAATAACATAAAGAATTGTAGCACAAATTAAAACTTTTATTGTCGTTACTGTTCCTAACAATAGTGTTGGACCATGTTCGATTAGAAATGCAAAGTAATTCACGTTAAAAGACCTTCAATTAAATTTAAAAAAAATCAGGCGACTTTTTAATTGTCGCCTGATCAAATTTATTTATCTATTTATATTACTTAGTAGAGCAAGCCCATTCTGTAGTCATGTCAGCAGGTGGTAATTGAGCTTTATCATAACCATACTCACCAGCTCTCTCTAACATTTTTTCTGGATTTGCTAAAACTTTAGCTAAAGCAGCGTTAAAGTTATCTCTAAATTCAGTATCCGTTTTTCTAAAACCTATACCAACAACATTTAGAGTTTCTTTAGGCATTAATTTAGGATCAGTTACTTCAAATGCACCACCCGTTTTTTCTTCGTGTTCTTTTGCACCAAAGAATGTTTGAACAGCAGCATCAGCTCTTCCTGCTTTCATAGCAGCAAGAATTCCAACTTCTCCTTCCACTAACAACATTTGACTATCTGGAACGCCATATTTTTTTGCAGCTTCGACAGTGTTAAAACCTGCGCCCGTAACAAGTTTTGCACCTGTTCTGATAACATCTTCATAATTGTTAATTCCTTTAGGGTTTCCTTTTGGAACTAACATTGCATCACCAAAAAGTCCTATAGGATCAGAAAAATTAATATTAGCACATCTACTTTTTAAAATGTACATTCCTCCTGTTATCATATCTGAACGATTTGCATTAATTCCTGGAATTAGTCCTGACCATTCAAAAACTTTTGTTTCATGTTCAGTAATTCCCATTTCTTCAAGAACTGTTAAAGCAATCATGTTCACAAATCCTAAAGCTTCACCATTGTCTCCAGCATAAGCCCACGGTACTGCAGTACCAAAACCAAGTCTTAACTTGTGTCCATCTTTTAATCTGTCAGTTAATGTAGCCGCGTTAACTGATGAGATACTAAAAAGGATTACAAGAAAAACTGCAATTGATTTTAAAAATCTATTCATTATTTCCCTCTCGTTAAGTTTATTTAAATAATTAAACCAAAATTACACTTGTTTGTATAGTGTGAATTATTCAATCTTAGGTTGATATAATTCAAAAAACTTTATTTCTCAGTTTCTATTATATTGCCAATCTCTACCTTTCCATCATTTAACGGTCTCAAATAAATTCCCATATCAAAGTGATTGTAAATCTTTTTTAAAGACTTGAGTAAATTCAAAGCATTATCATCTGTTTTTGGCTTTAGATTTATTGCAACACATCGTGGAATATGACTTTCAACTTTAAAAAAAATATTGTTAATTTTTATAGTTTTTCCAATCCAATTACGTTCTTCCCAAGCATCTATACCATTAACATAAAAATTACCTCTAAATCTTTGAGGTTCTACAGTTTCATTAATTTTTTTTCCAAAATCATCAATACTATTAAAATTTATTAAAGATATTGAATTAAAAACTTTATCTGAATGAGTTGTATCAAAAAAAGGAAATCTGCTATTTTGCAGTAAAGAAATGGGCTTTATTAAAGAACTTTCTAATTCTATTAATTTGTTTACCAGTAATACTCTGTGTTCTTTTTTGTTCACTGATACCGATATCAATTCTTCATCATCATGTATTAGTCTCAGTTTGTCATCCCTGAATATAAAATTATACTTATTTAAAACTGGAGAATTCTTTAAAGTTAAAAAATTATTTAATTTTCTTTCATTTGGGTTTTTTTCAATTGACTGTGCTTTCTCTGATTGAATTCCTCTTGAAAAAGCAAACATTCTATCATTTAAAATACCTAGATCTTTTTTAATTTGACATGATTCAACGCTTTGAAAAGACAAAGATTTTACAGGAGAATAATTTATTGCAGATATTAAACAGCTCATATAATATTTTTTAAACAATATGGCTAATTTATCTTCAAATCAACTTAAACAATATAAAGAAAAAGGATTTGTTTCGCCAATAAATATTTTTTCAAAAGAAAAAGCTAATGAAATTAGAAATGAAATAGAACTAATTGAAGAGAAGATGCCTGGAGAATTAGATAAATCAGGCAGATATAATGCTCATCTTATTTCACCATTGTTGGATGAAGTTACACATAATTCTAAAATCTTAGATGCTGTTCAAAGTATAATTGGTAAAAACATACTTGTTTGTGGAACAACTCTATTTATTAAAAATCATAATGAAAAAGGATTTGTTAGTTATCATCAAGATGCAAAATATATAGGTTTAAAACCATACAATTGGGTAACTGCTTGGGTCGCTATAACAGATTCTAATGAACATAACGGGTGTATGAGAATGTGGTCTGGTTCACATAAAAATAACCTTAAAAACCATGATCAAATGTTTAATGAAGGTAATTTGTTAACTAGAGGTCAAACAATTAATAATGTACCTATTGATAAGACAATACCATTAATTTTAAAAGCAGGACAAATGTCATTACATCATCCAACAGTTATTCACGGTTCTGATTTGAACAAAAGTAATGATAGAAGAATAGGTTTTGTAATTCAAAGCTATATAGGAACGAATGTTAAACAAGTACTTGGAAAAAATAGCGTTCAATTAGCAAGAGGTATTGATGAATTTAATTTTCACAAAGTAATTGATAGACCTAAATCACTTATGAATAAAAATGATTTAAAGATTAAAAAACAAGAAAATGATAATCTTCAGGAAATCTTTTATACGGGATCTCAGAAGAAAGGAGAATATTAAATAAAAATGAAATTTATATTTTTTATAATTTTTTTGATATCATTAACTTAATATGAAAAAGATTTTAGGGATCGTGGTTCTGGGTTTTTTGATTTGTAATGTTGGTTTTGCTGCTGACTGGAAAATTAAAAATAAGTGGAAAATTTCTTGCGGAATAGTTGATAAAGAGTCCTTAGTTATTAATGGTAAGCCAAAAACTAACTATAATAAAAAAAATGAATTCAAATTAAAAAGCGTTATATTTAAATTGGATAAAGGAGATGTAGGCAGTTGTCCAACAGATAAGAAATCAGGTAGTCATGGTGGTTATCCTTATGCAGGTCGTCAAGAAATAACTCATAGATTACCAGTCGGTCATACTATATTTGAAACAGATATATTTATTGAAGGTTCACCTCAACATCGTACAACAGTTTTTCAAATTCATGACGGAAGGAATAAAGGTGCCCCACCTTCATGGATTGGTGTAGGCATGGATTGGAAAATGAAATATAAATTTCCAAAAGGTGAATGCACATCTGAAAATTGTAAAGAGTTTAAAACATCTTTTCTAAAGCCAGATCAAAAATATAGATTTAAAGCAGATATTGATTATCAAAAAAAAGCAAAAAACTTATCAGTTAGATACTATTTAAATGATGAATTAATAGCCCAACATATAGATGTTCCTTTATCTAAAAAAAAAACAGACGGACCATATGGGCCAAGTAAACCATATATAAAAATTGGAATTTATAGAATTGGTGAGACAGGAACAACTAGTTTCACTTATAGTAATTTAATAATTAAAAATAAGAAAAAGTGAAAAAACTTTTAGGGATCGTGGTTCTGGGTTTGTTGTGGTGCAATGTTGGTATTGCTGAAAAAAATGTTAAAGCGCCAGTAAAACTGCCTAAAGACATTGTCAAAGGATATAAAACCTGGAGCTCTAATTGTACATTCGCTGGTACAGGAAAATGCATGGTGCCAGATTATGCATTTCAAGTTGTAAATAAATCTGATGGTCATCCTGTGAGATTAGGAAAAAAATCTATAAGATTTGAATTAAGAAGCGGTGATTGTCATCAAAAAAAACCAACTTCATATAATGACTGTAAAGCAGATCCTCCAGCTGAAAGACACGAGTTAGGGCAAGAATATGATAAAGTTGCTTTAAGCGGAGAGACTTGGCACACTTATTCCTTGTTTATACCTGAAGATACACCTCAAATTAATTCAGAATGGATAACTATGGGCCAGTTCCATAATTTAGATTACCATAAGCCACCTGTAAATTTAGATTTGGTTGGAAAAAATTTTGAAATAGTTACAAGATTTCTTTGCATACATCCAAAAAGATTTAATAAAAGATGTTATTCTAATGATCCAGAAAATGTACGAAAAATAATAATTAGAAAAGATCAATTATTTGGCAAGTGGAATGATTTTATTTTTCATAGCAAATGGTCAACCAAGGTTGACAAAGGATTTTTCAAGGCATGGGTAAATGGAAAATTAGTTTATCATTTTGAGGGAAGAACCAAGGCACCTAAAGACGGAAGTATGTTTAAGTTTGGAATTTACAGAGGTGCAGCACCTAAAGGTACTAAAGATAGTACTCATGTAGTGTATTATGATGAAATTCGTTATGCAAAAAAATCTTGTAAAAAACTTAAATTAAAAGATCTTGGATATACCTGTAAAGAACTTGAAAACCAAAAATTAGAAAAAATTCATAGAATAAAATGAAAAAACTTTTAGCGATCGTGGTTATGGGATTTTGTAGGATACTAGAAATGAAACTAGAAATGGATGAGATAAAACAAGGATTGGACTAGTGTGAACAAGGAAAACGCAAGCAAACTGTGGAAAATGATACAGGAAGCTGGTGATTATTTACAAGGTCAATTGCCTGATCATCCAAATCATCCTAAGGGAAGAAATCCCTATGCTCATGTTGCAATTTGTGTCAGAGAAAAGTTTAATGCTAGTTATAAAGATATTCCTGATGAAAAGTTTGATGAAGTATTAAATTATATAAATTTTCTAAAAGAAAATCCTAGTTAATTTATTTGCTTATTGTTTTGGAAAATAATCTTTTAATTCACCTTCTCTATAAACGTCAGCAGTACAACAATGAAGCCCCCCTCCAAAGGCATAGGCATCTCTCATTTCGACAGGTACAACTTCCATGCCTAATTTATCTAATTGTTCTGCTTGATATACTTCACTTTTTTCAACACATACTGTTTTTGGATCTAATACTAAAACATTCATTGATAACCAAGTAGATGAATAACATAATGGTGGTGGTTCATTATGAGCAGGTTGAGCAGAGTCAACTATTTCCCAACCATTATCTTCAAAAAGTTTTCTTTGTTCTTTTGGAAGTTTTCTTTGAGGGTTATTAATAATTAAACCTTCTTTAATTGGTGTAAATGTTGCGTCAATATGGATTGGATAAGGATCACCTGGAAAATTAACAGCATGAACTCTATGATCTTTATAATGTCTTTTAAGCCAATCAATTCCTTTTAAATTTGTTGTAAAACCATGTTGCACTACCAGATCTTTACCAAACCTTAAAACATCTGCTGCATCAAATAGTGGTTCTTCTTCTGTAGTTACAAAAAATTTATCTTCTGTCCATTCTAGTCTTTTTTGAATTCCAATTTTATCTGATAAATAATCTTTTCTATAATCTGCATCTGTCAATCTTGGTTTAGGAGCTGATTCGTGTCTCATATTTGGGTCTTCATCATAATATTTTTTTAACAAAGGCCTGTAACAAAGATATTCAAACCATCTACATCTATAGCTCATTGTGGCTTCTAAAATTTCACTTCCAACTGTTAACAAAACATCTCTAGGAGGCATACATCCAAACATTGTTTCAGCTTCCCAGTCAGGAGTTGATGTTTTTTTATTAAAATCTATTGGATCTGGTCTATCTACTTTGATGCCTCTCTTTACTAGCATATCGGAAAAGTCATCTAGTAATTGGTTAGCTTTATCTACAGTATCTTTAGTTCTTGGACCAAACTGTCCTCTCATATCAGAATCTTCAGGAACTTTAGCATCTAACGCTGGTTCAGGTGCAGGAATACAAGTGCCATCAGCTTTACCAACAATAACATGCTTTAGTGGATCCCATTCATTCCAACTATTCACAATAATTTTTTTGCTCATAATTTATCCGTTAATGATATTGTGTTCTGGACCAAAAGGAAACTTAGTAATATTTTCTGAGTCTTGTTTTCTTATAACTAAAATATCATGCTCTCTATATCCACCTGCTCCTGGTTTTCCTTCAGGTATCATAATCATTGGTTCCATAGAAATAACCATATTTTCCTCTAAAACTGTATCAATATCTTCTCTAAGCTCTAAACCGGCTTCTCTTCCATAAAAATGTGAAAGCATTCCAAAAGAATGTCCATATCCAAATGTTCTATACTGAAGGTATCCAAGCTCTGCAAATAAATCATTAAGTTCATGACAAATATCAGAGCATTTAACACCTGGTTTTATTAATTCTAATCCTCTTTTGTGAACTTTAATATTTGCCTCCCAAGCTTTTAAAGAAGCATCATCAACCTCATTAACAAAAAGTGTTCTTTCAAGTGCTGTGTAATATCCTGAAATCATTGGGAAAGTATTTAGAGAGAGAATATCTCCTGATAAAAGCTTTCTAGATGTTTTGGGATTATGTGCTCCATCAGTATTTATTCCAGATTGAAACCAAACCCAAGTATCCATATATTCTGCATCAGGATAGGTTTTTGCAATCTCCCTTTCCATTCTATCTCTTCCTGCTATAGAAATTTCAAGTTCACTTTCGCCCACTCTAATATTTTTTACTATTTCTTCACCTCCAATATCAGCAATTCTTGCACCATTTTTAATAATTTCTATTTCTTCTGTAGATTTAATCATTCGAGTTTGCATTAAATTTTTTGATACATCGCTAAATACAGAGAAAGTAAAAATAGAAGATAATTTTTTTTTAAATTCTAATGTTACATGATCATTTTCAATTCCAATATTTTTTGGTGGTTCATCCCTTCCTATAATTGAGACCATTGCTTTTAAAAAATTATCTCTTTTCCAATCAGTAAAAATTACATTATCATAATGCGATCTTCTCCATGGTTGACTAGCATCTATGTTTGCTGAAATTGTTGAAATCTTATTCGCTGTTATAATGCAGCCATAAGGTCTACCAAATGAACAATAAATAAACCCTGTGTAATAAGCTATATTATGCATCGAGGTTAAAATAATCATATCAAGATTATTTTTACTCATTATCATTCTTAAATTATCTAATCTTCTCTGATATTCTTTATCTGTAAAAGGAAGTTTGACTTTATCGCCGTTTTTTAAACTAAAAAAATCTGGTCTTTCCATTATAATTAATTTAAAGCTATAAATCTTCTGTTCGTCTTAATTGTAAGACTATAATAAATAATAGACATAAAAAGAAAAAAACCACCTATGATAGTATTTGTAGAAGGTACTTCATTTATTCCAAATATAGGAATCCATATCCAAAAAATACCTGCAATTACTTCTGTAAGCGATAGCAAAGTTAATTCTGCTGCAGGTATAGCTTTAGAACCTATTGAATATAAAATTAAACCCATACAAACTAAGACTCCATGTAAAGAAAACATTCCTCCATTATAGCTAGAAGATAGAAAATTTAATCCATTATTTATAATTAAAATAGATGAAATAATAATACAAAAAAATCCTGCACAAGCGACTGTAGTGAACTTAGGTGTTTCTTTTTTCCATCTTAATGAAACAGTAAAAACTGAAAAGCCAATTGATGAAGACAAACCAAATATCAATCCTAATAAAGAAGTTTTTTCATTATGTTCTAGAGAAATTATTGTTAATCCAATAGTGGCTATAATAATAGCTATCCAAACATTTAAAGAAATTTTTTCTTTTAAAAATAAAAATCCTAATAACGCAGTAAAAAAAGGCATCGCAGCTAAACAAAGTAAAGTTATTGCAACACTGGTATTAGTAACAGAATATATAAATGTAATCATTGCTATAGCCAGACCCATACCACCTATAAAGCCCGAAACTCCTATTTTAAAATAATTTTTATAAAAACTAGAACCTTCTTCAAAAAATAAATATAAATTTATGATTATAAAAATAGTT
>CACGJS010000013.1 GCA_902573385.1 uncultured Pelagibacteraceae bacterium
ATTTATAAAGTCTAGATAAAGTGTAAGGGCTCCCATAACAGCTTTTTTACCCATTAACTCACCTGTATCAGATGCTGAATACATATTTTTAATTTTTTGAGTATCATAAGCTGTTAAACCAACAAAAATCAACACACCTAAAATAGATATTACAAAGTACATCATTGAAGATTGCATAAAGATATTAACTATAGAGGCAATAATAATTCCAATTAAACCCATCATCAAAAATGATCCTAGTTTTGTTAAGTCTCTTTTAGTTGTGTAGCCATAAATACTCATAGCACCAAAAGTTGCTGAACAAATAAAAAATACTCTAGTAACACTCATACCAGTATAAATTAACAAAATAGAAGATAGAGATAGGCCCATCAAAGCTGCAAAAACCCAAAAAGTTGTTTGAGCTTTTGAAGCACTCATTTTATTAATTCCAAAACTCATATAGAAAACAATAGCTAGTGGAGCTAACATCACTATCCATTTTAACCCTGAAAGATAAATAGCATTTCCAATTTGTGTCAATCCTACTATCGCACCTGATGCATCAGTTATTACAGACATTTTAAAAGTTAGAAGTGCAATTATTCCCGTTAACAATATTCCTGTCGCCATGTAGTTATAAACTTTAAGCATGTAGGCTCTTAAGCCCTCATCCATTACTACTGCTGATTGTTGTGCGTCTTTGACTTTGTTAAGTATATTTTGTTTATTGAATTCCATGGGATATATATAATAGCCTTTTACTATTAATTCAAGATGTCTTACAAAGCTTAAAAAATATTTAATATTCAATGAATTATAAAAAACTAGGCAATACAGATATGAGTATAAGTTCAATTTCTCTTGGAACAATGACTTGGGGTGAACAAAATACTCAAGAAGAAGGTTTTGAACAAATGGATTATGCCTTAGACCAAGGTGTTAATTTTTGGGATACTGCAGAACTATACTCTGTGCCTCCTAAGGAAAAGACTTATGGTCACACAGAAATTATAATTGGAAATTGGTTTAAAAAATCAAATAAGAGACACAAAGTTATATTGGCTTCAAAAGTAGCAGGCCCTATGCGAGCTTATTTAAGAGGTGGTGGAAATAATTATGGAATAGAAAAAATGACTCAAGCTGTAAATGACAGCTTAAAAAGATTAAAAACTGATTATATCGATTTATATCAATTACATTGGCCTGAAAGAAGCACCAACATGTTTGGACGATTGGGCTATGAACATAAAGATAAAGAAAGTTGGAATAAATTTGAAGATGTTCTTGGAAATCTAAAAAAATTTATCGATGAAGGAAAAATAAGAGAGATAGGTCTATCTAATGAAACACCATGGGGAGTTTCTAAATTTTTAGAAATAGCTAAAGAAAAAAAACTTCCTAGAATGATGTCAGTTCAAAATCCATATAATTTATTAAATAGAACCTATGAAGTTGGACTTGCAGAAATATCTATAAGAGATCAAATTGGTCTTTTAGCCTACTCTCCATTAGCAAGTGGTTATTTATCAGGAAAATACAGAAATAATCAAATGCCAAAAAATTCAAGAATAGAACGTGATAGTAATTTTTGGACTAGATATGACAAACCCAATACAAGCTTAGCAGTAGAAGCATATTATGAAATTTCAAAAAAACACAACCTTAATATGGCACAAATGGCTTTAAAATTTTTGGAAATTCAACCATTTGTTACATCTGTCATTATCGGAGCTACCACAATGGAACAGTTGAAAACAAATATAGAAAGTGTAAATCTAAAACTATCAGATGAAATTATTAAAGAAATTAATGAAGTACAAAATATATATCCAAATCCATGTCCTTAATTAAAAAATTTATATTTATAATTTTTATATCTATTTTTATCAGCGAGGTTAATGCTGAAGAAGTTAAAAAAATGGGAACTCATAAAGATTGGGAAACATATGTGATAAATAATGATACTGGAAAAGTTTGCTTTGCACAATCAATACCAGTTTTACAAGCTCCAAAAACAACTTCAAGAGAGGCAAGATTATTTATAACATTTAGACCTAATGAAAAAATAATAAATGAAATAAGCATTACTGCTGGTTACGAATTTAATAAAAAAAATATTGTAACAGCAATATCTGGAAAAAATAAATATAAATTTGATTTAATGCAGGATAAATTTGCTTGGATGTCAGATCCAAAAAAAAAATTAGAAAAAAGAATGATAAAAACCATGAAAAAAGGATCTAGAATTATGGTTACAGGTCATAATCAAGAAGGTTCACAAACAATTGATCACTATTCATTATTAGGATTTACTAAAGCATATAATGCTACAAAAGCAAACTGTAGCTAGATAAATGAAAATCAAAAAAAAAATTGTGCTCGCTTATTCGGGTGGTTTGGATACTTCTATTATTTTAAAATGGCTTCAAGAAAATTATAACGCTGAAATTATTTGCTATACAGCAGATATAGGACAAAAAATGAATAAAAAAAAAATTATCAAAAATGCAAAAAAACTAGGAGTAAAAAAAATTATCATTGAAAATCTTAGAGATATTTTTGTAAAAGATTATATATATCCAATGCTTAGAGGCAATGCTATTTATGAAGGTATTTATTTATTAGGAACTTCAATTGCAAGACCATTAATTGCTAAAAGACAAATAGCGATTGCTAAAAAATTTAAAGCCCATGCAGTATCACACGGTTCAACTGGAAAAGGAAATGACCAAGTTAGATTTGAACTAGGTTATCACTACTTTGGTCCAAAAATAAAAATTATTGCTCCATGGAGAATATGGAAATTAAATTCAAGATCAGACTTGATTAGATATGCAAAAAAAAATAAAATCCAGATTCCACAAGACAAAAAAGGAGCGCCACCATTTTCAATAGACGATAATTTATATCACACTTCAACAGAGGGAAAAGTCTTAGAAAACCCAAAAAATCCAGCACCAGAATTTATTTACCAAAGAACTTTATCACCTGAAAAAGCACCAAACAAAGTATCGTTTGTTACTATAGGATTTAAAAATGGAGACCCAATAACTGTTAATGGAAAAAAATTATCACCTGGAAACCTTTTACAAAAACTAAATATTCTTGCTGGTAAAAATGGAATTGGTAGAGTTGATTTAGTAGAAAACAGGTTTATTGGAATAAAATCTAGAGGTGTCTATGAAACTCCTGGTGGAACTTTATTGATGTCTGCTCGTCGAGCTATAGAATCTGTTACTTTGGATAAGAAAACTATGCACACAAAAGATGATATTATGCCGAGATATGCCAAACTAATATATAATGGATACTGGTATTCAAAAGCTAGGTTTAAACTTCAAAAAATTTTAGATTTAAATAGAAACAAAGTAAACGGCTCAGTTAAACTCAAACTTTACAAAGGTAATGTAATTATATTTTCGAGAAGAACTAAAAGTACTGCTTATTCAATGAAAAAAGTTTCTTTTGAAGAAAATAAAACTTTTAATAAATCAAATATAGAAAAATTTATTAATCTCCATAAAAAAAAACTTAATTTTTTCTAGGATCTTTTACACTTTTAACCTTATCAATTACTCCAGTTAATTTTGCACTAATATAAATTACGTATACAAGCACAAACCCTAACGCCATCGTCGATAAAATTGTAAATAAGGCTGTTAGAATTTTTAAATCGAACCAATTTTCGACATTTGAATTTGAATTACTCATATATGTTTTAAGTCCTATAATATCTTATAGGACTTAAAATTTTTTATTTATTTAAGCTTTATCACCATACTCACTCATATGTTTTGGTATTCTTTTATTTTTTCCATACATAAAGTGATTTTCCATATTCTCTCTATATTTTGATGCAGGAACAGTAAGACCTATAGACTCCGCCAATTCTCTTATAAGCATTGGATTAGCACCGCAGCATACTCCTAAATAGTTAATACCTAAATCATAAGACTCTTTTCCAAACTTACCAATTTCATATCTGTTACAAAAATGAGGGTCCAATGCTGTTGGAAATGTTCTTCCATGAGGTGAGGGACAATCACAGTCTTGTCTATCAGGTAAATTAAAAAATGTAGGATAGTCTTCATTTGTTCTATAAGGAATTGGTAATGCTCCAACATGACATTTAACTGCTTTCCTGATTTCTTTTAAAAAAGGAAGCATAGTCGGAGGTCCTCTAAAACAATTTAAACCAACCACATCTGCCCCAAGTTGTTCAAGTTCTTTACAAGTATCAACAACAGAGTTGCCATCTTTCATTTTATTTTCACCCATTGGAGATATTGTTAAAACTGTTGGTAGTCCAGTTTTTTTCATTACTTCTAAAGCTTTAAAAGCTTCTTCGGCATAATAAAATGTTTCCCCAATTAAGATATCAGCTCCTTCTTCAACAGCCCAACCAATCATTTCCGAAAACATTTTTTCAACTTCTTTTTGCTTTTGTTTATCTCCATGTTTCCAAATATTTGAATTAGAAATATTTCCTGCCATCAAATTTGGTTGAGAACCTTTAGGTGTATCAAGCGCAACTTTTTTTGCTATCCTTAGAGCAGATCTATTCAAAGGTTCCAAAAGTTCTTCTTTGCCAATAACGCGCATTTTTTCTCTATGTCCATTATAGGTAAAAGCTTCCACTATATCCGATCCAGCATGTTGGAATTCCCTATGTAAGTTTTCTAATACTTCTGGATGATCTAAAGAAACCATGGGAACAAATTCTCCCGAAGCCATATATCCACGTCTTTCAATTTCAAATAAAAAACCCTCAGCACATATTACTGGTCCTTTATCTAATCTTTCTTTTAGTTTATTTTTACTCATTTTATCTCCAAATTAATGGAGAAAAGAAACCATAGCTTCAAGACAGAGGGTGCCAAAAAGAAAAGCTTCTTTTCTCCTTTTTAGTGCTTAAGCAAATGCAGGGTGCACAATAAGGTTCAAATACCCGGTCTTTAATTGAAGTTTTCAAAAAAAAACCACCGGCTAAAGCAGTGGTTGAAGCGTCGCTTTAGCAGGTTTTATAAAGCGCTCTGCAATTTAACTTAACTCAGCGCTAATTAATATTTACATTTTGGAGCCTATTTGTCAATCTTTCATTTTACTTACTTTAATTTAGAACATTTTTTTGAACAATACTTTACTTTATCCCAATTTAACTTCCATTTTTTACGCCAAACAAAAGGTCTTTTACAAATAGGGCAAATTTTTAAGGGTAGATTTTCTTTTTTCACTAAATTGTATTTAGTTTAATAAATTTATCTGCTTCAGATAAAATTATTTAATATAATAATTCCTAAGATCTTTTGAAAAGATGGCTAAAAATACCTGACCATATCAGCTCATATTTTTTTTGGATAAGAAAATTATAAATTTCACTTTTTTTAACTTCTTTATCATGAATTTCTAAACATATTAATTCCGGTTTAAATTTGTCAAATGATAAACCTTCGAGAACCTCAAGATCTGCTCCTTCTACATCAATATTAAGAAAATCAATTTTAGTATTTTTATATTTATCTCTGCTTAATATTTCATCTAAAGAAAAAGCTTGTATTTCTTTTTCTTTAATTTTTCCTTGAAAAACATTTTTTGCTTGATTACTTTTGATAGTACTTAATTGACTAAACTCTTTTTGATAAAAAAGTTTTACAACTTTATTCTTATTAGATACGGCACATTTATAGTTAAGATCATGTGGTCTCATATAATTAAATAAATCAATAGAAAATTCGCTTACATCTATATTTATTCCACTCCAATTTTGTTTATAAAGTAGATAAGTATTGTTTATACATATTGGATGATGACAACCCACATCAACATAAAACCCATTTTTCTTATGTTTAAAATAATCTAAGACTGCAGTGTCTTCATTATTCATTGAATATGTTTTTTTTTTAATTAAAAATTGGTATCTAATATAGATATTATGAAGTATATGAAGTTTTCTTAAAATTTTTTTAAACACTTACCTTTGAGATCTTTTAAAACACTCAATAGTGTTTTTTAATAAGCAAGCAATGGTCATTGGTCCTACTCCACCTGGAACTGGCGTTAAAGCTTTTGCGATTTTTGAAACTTCTTTAAAATCAACATCGCCAACAATGCCTTTTTCTGTTTTATTAATGCCTACGTCAATTACAATTGCATCCTTTTTTACCCAATCTGCTTTTACTAACTCTGGGATGCCAACTGCTGCAACAATAATATCTGCTTCTAAGCATTCTGCTTTTAAATCTTTAGTTTTTGAATGAGTAATAGTTACGGTACAGTTTTCTTTTAAAAGCAATTGTGTCATTGGTTTACCATTTAGATTAGATCTACCAATCATAACTGCTTTTTTTCCACTTAAATTAGGTTCAATCTTTTTAATCAACAAATAGCAACCTAAAGGAGTACAGGGGACTGAACTTTCATAACCTGATGAAAGATTTCCGACATTCATTGGATGAAATCCATCTACATCTTTCTCTGGTAAAATAGCTTCAATCACTTTTTGTTTATCTATGTGTTTTGGTAAAGGTAATTGAACTAGGATTCCTGAAACATTTTCATCATTATTTAATTCTTTAATTTTTTCTAATACTATTTTTTCTTCAATAGCTTCGGGATACCTAATTACTTCTGATTTTAATCCTACTTCATTAGCAGATTTTTCTTTGTTACGAACATAAATTTGACTTGGGGCCATTTCTCCAATTAAAATTACTGTAAGCCCTGGAACTTTATTAAATTTTTCTTTTAACTCTGAGACTTCATATTTTAAAGTTTCTCTAAGTTCAGCAGCTTCTTTTTTTCCATCTATTAAAATCATAATATCTTTTTAAAAAATCATTGGGGCTATGTAAAGCTTCATACACATTTCTACAAACCAAATCAACAATAGTAGTATTATGGGTGAAATATCTAATGACCCTAAATTAGGTAAAAAGCTTCTGATTTTGTTAAGCATTGGGTTTGTTAAACGATAAGTCAATTCTAATATGGAATAAACAAATCTGTTTTGAGTATTTAAAACATTAAAAGCAACAAGCCAGCTAATAACTACATTCGCAATTACCACATAAGAATAAAGTTTTAATATTTGAAGTGCTAAGTAGAAAATAGCTATCATTTTTTCTCAATATAAATTGACTGACTTGGAAAAGCAAAAGATGCATTATTTTTTTCTACAATTTGTTTTATCTCAATGGCCAATCTTTCTTTAACCGACAGCCATTCATTCCAGCTATCAGTTTTTGTAAAACAACGAACATACATGTCTATTGAGCTATCTGAAAATTTATCAATTCTGACTGCTACTCCAACACTAGTATTATAATCTTCACTTTTATTAATATAATTTTCTATTTCATTTCTTATATTCTTTAATTGATCAACAGTCGTGTCGTATTGAAGAGTAATAATCCAACTAATTAACCAGTTAGATGTTTCACTAACGTTTACAACGGCATTTTCAGCGAATTGAAAATTAGGGATTATTGCTAAGGATTTATCAAACTTTCTAATAGTAGTAGATCTAAAACCAATTTTTTCAACAATACCTTCAATTATTCCATCTACCATAATCCAATCACCAATTTTAAATCTTTTTTCAACTAAAACCAAAATTCCTGAAATTAAATTTTTAAATAAATCTTGTGCCCCCAAGGCAACAGCTACTCCAAATAATCCAAGTCCAGCAATAATTGGTCCGATTTTTATTCCCCAAAGCTCAAGTACAGCTGCAAGCCCTAAAATAAAAATCAAGATTTTTAATGATTTAATAATCCAACCGATCAACTCTCTTGTTAGCATTTTGTCTAAACCACTTAAAATATAAGAAATTGGCTCAACAACTTGATGAATTAACCAAAAAATTAAAATTGTTATTAAGGTTCTATTGATTGTATCAACTATAGCTCTTCCATCCTCTCCAAATGACATATAGTAACTTGCAATAAAAAATCCTAAAACAATTGGAAGAAATCTTGCTGGACCCTCCATTGCATGAACAAAAGTATCATCTAATTTATTCGTGGTTCTTTTTGTGATGTCTTCTAATCTTTTTATAAGTATCTTACTAATAATTCCTCTAAAAATTAAAAAAATAAAAAAAATTCCTATACCAATTAAAATTTGAAAAATATCGACTCCATGAATTCCTTTGGACCAAACAGATATAAACAGATCACTAAAGTTATTAAATAATTCCATAATTAAATTTTATACAGTAAAAATTCCTCTTCTCCAGGGTTAAAAAGAAAAATTTTTTTCCACTTGATTTCATTCAAAACTGAGGAGATTTTTTCACTAATACACATTAAATTAGTATTCATCCATAGTGATTCTAGCTGATATTTCTTAATCAATTTCAAAAAATTGATTGCACTGTTTTGAGAATAAATATAAGTGATTTCCGGCATTTTCATTTTTAATTTTTCTAAAAAATTCTCATCATATTTTTCAATAGAATTAGCTCTATAGTTAATTATCCTCTTTACACTATAACCTTCCGCCACTAGTTGCTTATCTAAATCACTAAAAATAATTTCTCCACTTACATAAAGTAATTGCCCATCAGAACAATTAAAGTTTCGTAAAATTAATTCTTTTAAATTATCAACATTTCCATCCGCAGAGAAAACATTTTGGAACCCAACATTTCTAGCTTTTTTTTCAGTAGCATTTCCTACACAAAAACAACTAATTTTTTTATCAATATTTTTATAATCTAAAAATTTAATTGCATTAGAGCTAGTAAATACAACTCCTTTAAAATTAGAATAATTTAATGACTCATAATTTAAGCTCTCAATAGATATCAGGGGTAAATGAGAAACTTCATGACCAAGAGATTGAAACTTTAAAATCATCTCATGGCAGTCCTCTAGCGGTCTAGTTAACAAAATATGCATATTATTTTTTATAAGAATTATTAGATACCTTTTTAAGAGCTTTTCCCATCTTTATTCCTAATTGATTAGCTTTATCTACTTCTTCTGATAATTTTAAATAAAATCTTTTACTACCGTCTAATGAAAAAAGTTCTGCTTCAAGATTAATTTTATTATTATCAATACTTGCAAATACTCCAACTGCTGTTTCGCAATCACCTTCTAAAACTTTTAAAACACTCCTTTCAGCTTTGATACAATATTGAGTAGTATGATGATTAACTTTTGTTAATAATTTTTTTAAATTCTCATCAGTATTTCTACATTGTAAAGCAACAACACCCTGGCCTGCACTAGGTATGATTTCGGAAGTTGAAAAAGTTTGAGAAATTTTTTCTTCTAAACCTAAGGATTTTATACCTGCATAGGATAAAATAATTGCGTCATACAAATTATCATCCAGCTTTTTAATTCTTGTATCTACATTTCCTCTTATCAATTTACATTCAAGATCTTTTCTTATTCTTTTTATTTGAAATTCTCTTCTAAATGAAGAAGTGCCAACAACTGAATTAGGAACTAAATCTTTTAAATATTTGTTATCCTTGCTTATTAAAATTTCTCGAGGGTCACTTCTTTCTAGAAAACAATTAGTTAGTAATCCTTCAGTTTCTTCAGAAGGCATATCTTTCAGTGCATGAACAGCTATGTCTATTTTTTTATCTAGTAATTCTTGTTCGATTGTTTTACAAAACAAGCCTTTACCACCGTTCTCAGATAGTCTTATGTCAGTAATAATGTCTCCAGTAGTTGTAATATTTTTTATCTCAACGTTTTCTATTTCTTGAGTCTTTAATAATTTTTCTCTAGCTTTGTTAGCATAAACTAAGGCTAGTTTACTACCTCTAGATCCAATAATAATTTTATTTTTCATATGTTTCTTTATATTTATATTCCATAAATTATAATGAAATTAAATTATTAATAAAAAATACTTTTATGAGCAAAAAACCATTAATTTTGGGAATTGAATCAAGCTGCGATGAAACTGCTGCTTCTATAATTACTGAAAATGAAAAGGGGGTTCCAACAATTTTATCTAATATCATTTCAAGTCAAATCGATGTTCACAAAGAATTTGGTGGTGTTGTTCCAGAACTTGCAGCTAGAACTCATATAGAAAAGATTGATCTAATCACAAAAAAAGCAATAGATAAAAGTGGAGTTAAAATAGAAGATATTGATGCAGTAGCTGCTACAGCAGGACCAGGCCTAATAGTTTGTTTATCTGTTGGATTAAGTTTTGGAAAAGCAATTGCGTACTCTATTAACAAACCATTTATTGCTGTAAATCACCTAGAGGGTCACGCATTAAGCCCAAAATTAAATACTAAACTGAACTATCCTTATCTATTACTTTTAATTTCTGGGGGGCATACTCAATTTTTGAGTGTAAGTGGGTTAGGTAAATATAAAAGACTAGGAACTACAATTGATGATGCGGTTGGTGAGGCATTTGATAAGACAGCAAAAATGCTTGGCATAGAATTTCCTGGTGGTCCTCAAATAGAAGTGTACGCAAAAAAAGGTGACTCAAATAGGTATGAATTACCAAAACCAATTTTACATAAAGGTGGATGTAATTTATCTTTTGCTGGGCTTAAGACTGCAGTTCTCAAAATCACTAAACAAGTAAAAACTGAACAAGATAAATACGATTTGGCAGCTTCTTTTCAAAAAACAGTTGAAGAAATATTATATCAAAAAAGCAAAGTTGCTTTTAAAGAATTCAAAAATTTTAATAATAACAAAGGCGATACATTTGTCGTAGCAGGTGGTGTTGCAGCAAATAAAAAAATTAGAGAAGTGTTAAAAAATCTTTGTAAAGAAGAGAAATTTAATGCGATATTTCCAGCAATTAATTTATGTGGAGATAATGCTGCAATGATTGCTTTGGTTGGCTTAGAAAAATTTAAATTAAATCAATTTAATGAATTAGATCATCCAGCAAATCCCAGGTGGCCATTAGATAAAAATGCTATTTTTCTAAAAGGTTCTGGCGTAAGATTATAATCTACTAATAAATTGATTTTTGTTTTTTTTTTGGTTTATGTAAACTATAATAACGTACTTCAATTTTTTTATAATTTTTTTTATTATTGATAAAATCTTTCATTTTTATAAAAACTTTTTCGCAAGCTTTTAAATATTTTTTTACATCTTTTTCTTTATGAGCATATGATAACCAAACACTATTATTAGCTAGGTATCCTTTTTTTAACATTTCTTTTGTAAAAAATGTATATAACTCATCTTTGTTAGCATAGTTTAAAAAAAAGGTACATAAAGGCATCACTTCAGAAAATCCCATCTTAATTCCATAATCCTTGGCAATTTTATTCCATCCATTTGTTATCATTTTTCCGATTTTAGGAATATGCAAGTAAACTTTATTTTTAATAATAAAATCAATTGTTGCATTACCAGCCGCAAAACCAACTTTTTCAGTCCATGCAGTACTACTTATGAATGTTTTATTTGCATATTGCATGTATTTTTTTTTTCCTAAGATAGATGATATTGCATATCCATTGCCAATTGCTTTTCCAAATACTACTATATCGGGTTTTAAATTAAATTTTTTGTAAATACCCCCTATTGTTTCTCTCCAACCTGAAGTTATTTCATCTACAATTAAACAAATATCTTTTTTTTTACAAATTTTTTGTATTTCTTTTAAAAATGATTTAGATGGATATTCATATCTAGATCCTTCAATTACAAAAGCTGCAATATTTTTGCCATTTAGTTTTTTTAAATCTTTATTGTTATTGTAGCCTATAGGAATAATACTATTTTTTAAATTTTTTGGTATACCTGATGGATCCACATCAGAAACAAGATATTCATCTAAAGTATTTTTTTTTTTAAGATTTGCAGCTATATACCAATCGGCCCAACCATGATAACCAGAAAATGCAATAATATTTTTTCCACTCTGTGCTCTAGCTAATCTTACAGCTATAGACATAGCCTCTCCACCACCTCTAGCAAATTTAATTTGATCAGCAAATTTATTATATTTTAAAAATTTTTTTGCTAAAATATATTCTTCAATTGAATTTAATGATGAATTTACTCCACTATTAACTGCCTTTTTAACTGCAGTATCAACAAATTTATTTGCATATCCAAGAATACAGGTGCCTACACCCATCTGACAAAAATCAATATATTTTTTATTATTCAAATCCCATATGTTTAATCCTTTTGATTTTTTAAAATATGTAGGCCATAAATTTGGTAGATATCTGTGAGGCCTTTTAGATAATAGACCATTTCCACCAGGTATTATTTTAATTGCTTTATTCCAGATGCGAATTCCTTTGTTCATAATAAATAACTATTTTATAAAAATATTTTGACTCTAAATTTAGTTTTTTTAGCTCTCTTTACAAGTCTAACATAACAAGTTTTAATTATTAATGAGTGATAATGTCCAATATTGTTACTCTTATGGACAATAATATTATATAATTAATATTATTTAACTTTATGAATGATAAAAAAAAATATATTGCGATTGTAACAAGTTTTGGACTTATACATAGCGGAATGTTTCATCATCACAGAATTTTATTCAAAAAACTATCAAATAATTTTGAAAAAATTTTTGTTATAAATTCTCAAAATTTAAGATTTTTTCCTAAAATAGCTAAAAGTATTAATATGGAAAAAAATGATGATGAATTTATTGAGCCAGAAAATATTCCAAAAAATTTCTTTTTTTTTAATCCCAAAAATTCGAATGAATTTTCAAAATTTTTAGAAGATAAAGAATTAATAATTATAAATAATTTTACTAAACATTTTTTTGACCTCAAAGTTCAATTTTTATTAAAAAAACATAAAATAAAACAAATCCAAGTAAGTAATTTGGGTACAATAGGATTTGGAATAAAAACATCTTCAAAACACTTAATCAAAAGTTTAATATTCCATTTTAATCAAACTTTTTTTAATAAATTCACAGTTTTTCTTACTAACTTAGGTTTAGTTTCTAAGTTAGAAATTAGATTTTTTAGTAATTTAAGAGATATAAAAAATATGAAAAAAAATTTTTTTAAACGTTTTTTATACAATAAAAAATTATTATGGGCTAAAGAAATAAAATTAATTAATAGCAGAACATATGATATATTTTTAGAAAATAAATTTCCTATTTCTGAAGATTATATTGTTCATTTAGATGCTAATTTAAACCATAGACATGAATTAGAATTAAGAGGTGTATGGGATGAAGAAAAAACAAAACTACATTACTATTATTTAGAAAAATTTTTAAAAAAACTGTCAAATGAATTTAAGAAAGAGGTTTTAATAACAATTCATCCTGCTTATGATCTTAAAGAACACCAAAAATATTTTAAAGATTTTAAAGTTTTAAAATATAAAACATCTGAGTGTATTTATAAATCTTTTATAGTCACTAGTTTTGATTCAGGTGCAATTACTGACGCAATTTTATTAAAAAAAAAAATTATTGGTTTACAGTCAAATTTTATGTCAATTAATGAAGTAGAACATTCTAAAATATATCCTCAAAATGTTGGATATTTACATTTAAATACAAAAGATGATTACTCTTTTGATAAAAATGAGTTACTTGAAAAAATGAATAATAATATAAAAAATTATGATAAATTTATTTCTAATTATCATTGTTTCAAACCAAATATTTCTGGGTCTGATGAAATCGTACAAACAATTAAAGAAAGATTTTTTGATGTAAATAAATGACATGTAAATTAAAAAATTTACATTTAATATTTTTACATTTTAGACCAGGTTATTGGAAAGTCAGATTTTATACTTTCTGACGCTTTTTTACCTAATATCATATCAATATACTTGGGCATAATTCCACCAGCAGGTCCTTTTATGCAAATATTTTTTTTTGTAAATTTTTCCCCTTTTTTAATATTTCTTTTTGCATAAATAGATTTTCTTTGACTATTAATTACCTCATATTCACTGGGCTGAATAATTTTTTGTCCTGTTCCCAAAATAGAATTACTCCCATTCGCAAAGTGGACTAATTTTTTCATCTCTGGTGGTTCTGATGAAAGCATATGATCTGGCCCTTCAAAATTTTTATCTAAAGTAAAATGCCTTTCAATTATATTTGCACCAATACCAATTGACATTAAAGAAATTTCTATTCCTGGAAAGTGGTCTGATAAACCAACAGGAATATTGTAAATATTTTTTAATGTATTTATAGCTTTTAAATTCATTTCTCTTTCATTAGCAGGGTAACTTGAAAGACAATGTAATAATATTAAGTTTTTATTTCCTGTTTTTTTGAACTCCTGGATTGCATCTTCTATTATTGATATATTTGTCATTCCAGTAGATAAAATTAAAGGCTTACCTGTCTTACCGACTTTTCTTATTAAAGGTAAGTTAACCGCATCTACTGAAGCTATTTTATAAAAGTTAACTTTAAGTTTTTCCAAATAGTCGACACTCTTTTCATCAAAAGGAGTAGAAAAAATTTCTATTTTTTTTTTTCTTGCGTATGAAAATATTTTTTTATGAAAATTATCATTTAATCTTAACCTATTAAACATTTCATTTGTATTTTCTTGAAGACCGTCAGCTTTTTCAGCATAGTTTGCATTTTTAACTTTTGACGAAACTCTTGAATTTTTTTCAAATGATTGAAATTTAATTGCATTACATTTACATTCTAGCGCTTTATCTATTAATTGTTTTGCAATATTGATACTGCCATTGTGATTTAAACCAGCTTCAGCAATTATGTAAGTAGGGTAATTATCCCCTATAATCTTATTGCCTAGTTTAACACAATTATTTAAATTATTAATCACAATTTCTTTTTTTTCATTATCTCTTTGAGCATATTTATTTGTCAAAATATTTACTAAGTCTATAGACTTATGAAAAAGTATTTGACTATCAGCATAGTTAAAATCACCACCAGTTCCAAGTGAAAAAATTTGACTATATTTAGAAACATGATGTTTTGTTTGAGATAATTCGTATTTATAATTTACAAATTGAACAGGATAAACAAAATCTTCCTTATTATTAGAAGTATCTAATACTTCTTCTTTTTTTATTAACTTCACTTTTATTAGGTCATCTATAACTTTTTTTGATATTTTTTGTAAAGACATTTTATCTATTTCATCATTTTTGAAATAACAAATTTCAACACATAAATAAGTTTTATTTTTAGGAGCAAGATAAGATGACATGCTTTTTGGCTCAGACACCCTATTAAAAATTAAATCTTTATTTCCAAAATAAAGCCAATTAACATTTTTTTTTAAACAGTTTTTTTTATTAAGTGCAACATAAATCGACCTAATACCTCTAAATTTTAAATTACTATTAAAACCTAAAAGTCTAGCAGTTAAAGTTATGGGTAAAGTTGAAATTATAATTGTTTCTTTTGAAATTTTTATATCTTTTTTTTTTAAAAATTTAATTCCTTTAATTTCATTTTTACTATTATCGAGTCCAATAATCTTATGATTTAAAAATATCTTTCCACCATTGGCTATTATCTTTTTTTTTATAATTTCATATAATTGACCTGTTCCATACTTTCCTACCCCTGTTCTTTCTTTAGTAAAAAATGGTTCAGATTTTTTTGTAAATTTTATTCTCTTTGGTGCCCATTCTGATGTCATTTCCTCAGTGCTTAAACCCCACACTTTTTCAGGATAATCCTTAAAAAATAAATTTTGTAAAGTTGGGCCCAACTGATTAATAATATGCTCTGAAAAATTTACTGCATTTTTTTTTTGCTTTTTTTTTGCTTTTTTTAATTCTTTTAAAATTTTTAATTTTAATTTTTTCGGCAGTTTTTCAATAGCTTCATATGATAAAGGATAGTCAACGTACTGATTACTATTAATTCCAATCGTATTTTTTGAATAATAAGTACCTTCTATTAAATTTTTTCCAAAAATATCACTCCACAAATTCCAAAGTTTTTTATTATCTGTATGAAAAATATGAGGACCAGTATCTACATAAAAATTTTTCCATTTCCAAGTTCTACACATACCTCCGATTTTATCTTTCATCTCATATAATTTTACATTCCAGTTATTTTTGGAAAGAAGCCAAGACGTGACTAAGCCTACAGGGCCAGCCCCGAGAATAATTACATTATTTTTTTTATTCATATATTAATTTAAGACCTGTATTTTTTTTAATTTTTTTTACTAAAATAACTTTATCAGATGAATTAAATTTTTTTAAACTTCCTCCTCCATCACATACTCCAAGTATTTTTTTTGGATTTTTTGCATCATTAACTACGATATCATTTTTTTGACCTAAAATTCCTTGGCTTACAAAGTTATAATTATTAATTTTTTTTGAATAGGTTTCTTTTTTATAAATTAACTCTGTATAAATTACATTATCTAGATAAGAAAAATAAGATGATGTTGTATCTAGTCTAAAAATATTATTTTTTTTATTTACTAAATATTTGATACAATCTTTAGAAAAAGTTCCCTTACCAAGATCAATAAATAACTTTTTATTACTTATTTTACTAACATGATTCTTTTTTATAAGATTTTTTTGATCAGATGATCCAATTATAATATCAAAAATTGATAAATCACTTGGTATTTTTCTTAAAACAAAAGCACTTGTCTCGGTTCCTTTAGGTTTAATAATATTTATTGTTTTAACTATATTGTTTAGATACTTTTTGTTCCTCCTTATTAAATAGGTTGAGGCTCCATTTTCAACAAACTTTAAAGCTAGCTTAAAACCAATATTACCAGCACCAATTATTATAACCTTTTTTCCGCTGATACCTCTTTTGTCATTTAAAAAATAATAATTTATTAAAGTTTCAGTTGATAAAATTGAAAGATCATTACCTTTGTAAACTCTTAATTTAGATTTTATAACTGTTTCTTTAATCGCTCTTTCAATATTTACTAGCTGAGATATTTTATAATTAGTTTGAATTTTTTTTTCAGTGTCTACTAAAATGTAATCTACTTGCCCATCAATTATCTTAGCTATTTTTTGGGCTCTAGAATCACTAAATAATATAATACTACAAAATATAAACTTCTTATTTTCTCTAATTGGTGTGATATAGAAAGATGATTTTTCTTTTTGAACTGTACTACCAAGAAAAATACAAGAAATTTTATTATTTGATTTAGCTATTTTTTTTATTTTATTAACAACACTTTTGATATTTTTCATTTTATAAATTATATACTAATAATTAAGTTATACATACAAAAGTAAATTAAAAATATGAATTTTGATACTATTATTCAGGCACGAATGAATTCTAGCAGACTGCCTAATAAAATTTTACTAAATTACAAAAATTTAACTCCTTTGTCTATATTAATAAAAAGACTTAAAAAATCTAAACACTTAAAAAGAATAATCATCGCTACAACAAAAAAAAAAATTGATAATAGAATAGTCAAATTTTGCAAAGAAAATAAAATTTTTTTTTTTAGAGGCGATGAAAATAATGTATTAAAGAGATATTATTTAGCAGCAAAAAAATTCAAAGTAAAAAAAATAATTAGGATTACTTCAGACTGTCCATTAATTGATTATAGAATTTTAGATAATATGATTAAAAATTTTACAAAAAAAAAAATTGATTATTATTCAAACTCTCTACCTCTGCCATGTAAATATCCTGATGGAATGGATATTGAAATTTTTACATTTAAAACATTAAAAAAGACATTTAAAAAAGCAATATTGCCCTCTGAAAAAGAACATGTAACAAACTACATGTGGAAAAAAAATAATTTTAGAATTAGAAAAAAAAATATTAAAGAAGATCTTTCTAATTATAGATTTACAATTGATTACAAAAAAGATTTTACTTTTTTATGTAAAATAATAGATAATTTTGGTACAGATAAAATTGAATCAATCTCTATGAAAGAACTAGTAAATTTTACAAAAAAAAATTTAGATTTAATATCCTACCAAAAAAAAATAAAAAGAAATCAAGGATGGAAAAGCTCTTTAATAAAAGATAAAAAATTTTTATTAACTACTTAAATTAAAAAAATTTATTCTATAAAATATGGGAAAATCCTACTGGCTATTAAAATCTGAACCTAATGTTTGGTCAATTGACCAACAAAAAAAAATTGGTAGTAAAGGTACTCCATGGGATGGAGTAAGAAATTATCAAGCAGCAAAAAATCTAAAAAAAATGAAAAAAGGAGATCTTTGTTTTTTTTATCACTCAAATATAGGTAAAGAAATTGTTGGGATAGTTGAGGTAGTTTTAGAGGCTTTTTTAGACAAAACAGATAAAGAAGGCAGGTTTGTTGCTGTTCAGGTTAAGTTTAAGTCAAAACTTACAAAAAACGTAAGGCTTGAAGATATTAAAAAAAATAAGGCTTTAAGCCATTTATCACTTATTAAACAAAGCAGATTATCGGTTATGCCTATAGACTCTAAAAGCTGGAAAATCTTAAATAAGATGGGTAGTATTTAATAAAAAAAATTTTATTTCATGCCAAAAAAAAAGAAAAGAAAAGTTTCGAAAAAAATAAAAAGAAGAAAAAATATTAAAGCAGATGCTGAAGAAAAAGAATTAATTTTTAAAACAAGAAATGAATGGATTAAGTCTGCATTGGTGAATAAAGCCAAATATCAAAAAAAATATTCAGATTCTATTAAAAATAATAATGAGTTTTGGAAAAAAGAGGGAAAAAGAATAAATTGGATTAAGCCATATAAAAAAATAAAAAACGTTAAATACAGTAAAACAGATGTGCGAATTAAATGGTATGAAGATGGTACATTAAATGCTAGTAGCAACTGTATAGATAGACATCTTAAAGATAAAAAAGATAAAACAGCAATAATTTGGGTTGGGGATGATCCTAAAAATACAAAAAAAATATCTTATAAACAATTACACAATGAAGTTTCTAAAGCTGCAAATGGTTTAAAAAAGTTAGGAATTAAAAAAGGTGATCGTGTTACAATTTATTTAACTATGATTCCTGAACTTGCAATTACTATGTTGGCCTGTGCTAGAATAGGAGCTATTCATTCAATAATTTTTGGTGGTTTCTCAGCTGACTCAATTTCCGGTAGAGTTAATGATTGTGAGTCTGAATATATTATTACTGCAAATGAAGGCCTACGTGGTGGAAAAACAATTCCATTAAAAGATATTACTGATGAGGCGTTATTAAATTGTCCTAATGTTAAAAAATGCATTGTTATAAAAAGAACTGAAAATGATGTGAATTGGATCGATGAAAGAGATGTTTGGTATCATGATTTAATTAGAGATGTCTCTAATAAGTGTGAACCAGAAGAGATGAGTGCTGAAGACCCATTATTTATTCTTTATACTTCTGGCTCAACAGGAAAGCCAAAGGGAGTTTTACACACTACTGGCGGTTATATGGTTTATGCCTCAATGACCCATCAATATATTTTTAACTATAAACCTAAAGATGTCTATTGGTGTACAGCTGACATTGGTTGGGTAACAGGACATAGTTATATTATATATGGGCCACTTGCTAATGGTGCTACAACAATTATGTTTGAGGGTATTCCTACTTACCCCGATAGTTCAAGATGGTGGCAAATTATTGATAAATATAAAGTTAATATTTTTTATACTGCTCCAACCGCTATTAGAGCTTTGATGAGAGAGGGTGATGGTCCAGTCAAAAAAACTTCAAGAAAATCACTAAAATTACTAGGAACAGTTGGGGAACCAATAAATCCTGAAGCATGGATGTGGTATTATAACATAGTTGGTAATTCCAATTGTCCAATAGTTGATACTTGGTGGCAAACTGAAACAGGTGGAATATTGATAAGCCCACAAACAGGAGCTATTAATCTTAAACCGGGTTCAGCAACAAAACCATTCTACGGAATAAAACCAGCTATTGTTAATAAAGATGGAAAAGAAATAAAGGGAGCAGGAGAAGGTAGGCTTTGCATTTCTCAATCATGGCCTGGACAAATGAGAACAGTTTATGGCGACCATCAAAGATTTATTGATACTTACTTTTCTCAATTTGATGGAAAATATTTTACTGGTGATGGTGCTAGAAGAGATAAAGACGGTTATTATTGGATCACAGGTAGAGTTGATGATGTAATTATTGTGTCAGGCCATAACTTGGGTACTGCAGAAATAGAAAGCGCTTTTGTTGCCCACCCAAAAGTTGCTGAAGCAGCAGTAGTTGGTTATCCTCATGATATTAAAGGAAATGGGTTATATTGTTACGTGACTCTAAATGTTGGAGAAAACTCCAACGGAGAACTTGAGAGAGAACTTAAGCTGTGGGTTCGAAAACAAATTGGTGCACTAGCAACACCTGATATCATTCATTTTTCAACTGGACTTCCTAAAACAAGATCCGGTAAAATTATGCGAAGAATTTTAAGAAAAATAGCTGTTAATGAACATGACCAACTTGGTGATACATCAACTTTGGCTGACCCAAGCGTTGTTAAAAGTTTAGTAGATAATAGAAAAAATATTTAGATACTTATTAATTTTTTAAACTCATCTTTAATATTATCCCATTTTAAAATCATAGAATTTAAAACTATTTTTCTATCTAAAGTTTTTAATTCTTCAGAGATTGGTGCCCACTCGTATAAGGTTAATGCACTCTCATTAAATGGCCAAGACTTATAATATGTGTCCCAATTAATTTTTTTT
>CACGJS010000014.1 GCA_902573385.1 uncultured Pelagibacteraceae bacterium
CAGATGAGTTAATTACACCAACTAAAAAAGCTGAAGCAAGACCACGTCTTTTACGAGAATAACAAATTAAATTTGGATTATTAAGGCTTTTTGCTTCTTCTATAGTTCCATCGGTAGAGTTGTCATCTACTAAAATAATTTCTGCATTAGGTAAAAATTCATCAATTTTATTAATTGTTTCTTTTATCTCTGCCGCTTCATTATAAGTTGTTAAAATAATAGATATTTTTTTATCCATTATATTTTTTTAATTCGCTTGTCATCATAATCTTAATCAAATTTTTAATATTTGTTTTAACTTTATATTTTAAAATTTTTTTAGATTTATTCAAATTAGCTTTAAGATTTTTAGTTTTATTTTTTCTTAAAAGTTTTTTATCAACTTTTAAATATTTCTTGTAGTTTAGACCTACGAATTTGAAACTTTCTTTAGCAAATTGTTCTACCGAAGTATTTACACCAGTACCAATTATAAAAAAATCAGGTTTTTTTTGTTGCATTATTTTCCAAGCCATTTCTACATAATCTTTTGCATACCCCCAATCAATTTTTGCTTTAATATCTCCTAGATATAAATATTTTTGTTCACCATGAGAAATTCTACAAACAGATTTAATAATTTTTGTAGTTACATACTCATCAGATCTTCTTGGTGATTCATGATTAAAAAAAATTGCCCCACATATAAATAAATTATTAATATTTGAATACATTTTAGATGCGAGATATGTAGATGATTTAGCTAACGCATATACACTTTTTGGAGATAAATTTGAATTTTCACTTAAAGAATTTTCTTTTGTAGCACCAAACATATTTGAAGAAACTGGTTGAAAAAATTTGATTTTTTTATTTTGCGTTTTCAAAAATTCAAAAATTTGAATAACGGCCAATGTTGTAGTGCTGTATGAGTATAATGGAATATTTCTACTCCAGGCTACATGATCTTGATCTGCAAAATTATAAATTTCATCAGGTTTAATTTTATTTATAATATTGTTAATTGAAATAGCATCTAACAAATCTCCCTTGTGTAAAAAAAAGGATTTATTAAATATTTTTGGATTATTTATTATATGACTAATATTTTTTGTATTACCGGTTGCAGATTTACGTATAACACCATGAACAGATACTTTTTTTTTTAAAAGAAAATCCGCCATATAAGATCCATCTTGGCCAGTTATTCCTAATATTAAAATTTTTTTCATTTAACAACTTTAAGTTTTGGATAAGGAAGTAAAAATTTTCCACCCTTATTTAACCAATTTTTTTCTCTAATTAAAAATTCATTTATAAATCCATAAGGCATTACAAAAAAATAATCAGGATTTAATTTTCTTGCTTTTTCTTCAGATATTATTTTTACGCCTGACCCTATTGTATATTTACCCCATTTTACTTTACTTCTCTCAGCTGCAAAAGGTATTTCTTTATTAGTTAAACCGTAACATTGCAGAAGTGTATTACCTTTGGTTGATGCTCCATAAAGAAATATTTTTTTACCTAGTTTGGTTTCTTTTCTAATAAACTCTACTGTCATTTTTTTATTTTTTTTAACTCTTTTGATAAATTTAATTATTTCATTATAACCGGATTGTTCTTTAAATTTTATTGATTTTTTTATATTTTTTTTACAATAAATTCTATATGAACCGCCGTTAATTTTATTTTCACTCATTTTAAAAATTTTTAACCCATTTTTTTCAAATAAGTATTTAAGTGAATTATAAGAATAATATTCCAGATGTTCATGACAAATATTACCTAAATCATTTGTTCTAAACATGGAATGAGAACACATTAATTGAGCAACAAAAATACCATTTTCATCAAGTGCATCAGCTGCGTGTTTAATAAATTCAGATGGGTCTTCTAAATCATAAAACATTCCTATAGCAGAAATAACTTTTAATTTTCTGAATTTATTGGGAATTTGTTTTAAATGTTTTGTGTGCCAAAAATCATTAATCATATAATGACAATTTTTCTTAAGCTCTTTTTTTAGATTATTTGCTGGTTCACAACCAATTGTTATTATTTTATCTTTCTTGAAGTATTTTAATAAAGTGCCATCATTAGCTCCAATGTCTAAAATAACATCACCAGATTTAATTTTACAATTTTTTTTTATATCTTTATATAGTTCTTTCAAACCATCTCTCATAGTTTGTGTAATACCTGATTTGTACCAATAAAACTTTTTATACATTATTTCTTGTGGTGCTGAGTGTTCCAATTGAAGAAGTTGACATTTTTTGCAGTAAACAAGATTTAATGGTGCTTTTATTCCTTTTTTAATATTTTTTTGGTTGACAAAATTACTAACAAAAATATTTCCAAAATTGTATATCTGCTCAAGTTTAGGATTATGACAAAGTCTACATTTTTTAATTTTAAAAGTTTTAGGAATTTTCATAAAATTAAATTAAATTAATATAAATGTTACTTATCTTATTATATTAATATTTTAAAGCTTTGTTTAAATATTTTTTATCAAGGTCACAATCTCTATAACCACGCTTAACAATATTTAAGTATCGTTCGGTTGGAAAAGTAAATGGAGTTTTTTTTGTCATTGTATATGTCATCACTTTTTTACCATAATATTTAAAATAATATTTTTTATATAAAATTGGATAATCCTCATAAACATCAAGTTTTTTTTCATCACTTCTAGATATTTTAAATAAACCACCTGGAACAACTGAGTTTTTTTTAATTTCTATATCGGCTGCTCTATATTTGCTTCTAAATGTTAATCTAAAATTTTTTAAATAAATTTTTTTTATAAATAAACTATCTTTACATCTTCTTTTCATTTGAAAAAGATGAAGATTACTTCCATATGCAAAATAAAACATATTAATTTCTTTCAACTACTTCTATTTTTTTCTTATTAACAAAATCCAATATTTGTAAACTACAACTTTCAATTTTAGATTTATCTTCAGATCGAATGACAATAGAAACACCTAATTTACCAGCCTGAAAAAAAGGATAACTTCCTATCTCTACATCTTTATTTTTATTTTGAACTTCAGTTAAAGAATTTGCTATTTCGCTTTCTACTGTACGCAAGCTAATTGTATGACTTAAAATTGGTTCTCCTCCAACTATTTCATTTTTTAAACCACCTAACATTGATTTTAAAATTGAAGGAACACCTGGTAAACAAAAAACATTTTCAACACAAAAACCTGGCGCTCCGCTAGTTGGGTTTAATATTAATTTTGCATCTTTGGGCATCCAAACCATTTTTTGTCTCCCTTCATTAAATTCACCTGGCTTATAATAAGCTTCTAAAATTTTAAAAGCTTTTTTGTGAATTTCATAATTTAGACCAAAAGCAACAGAAATAGATTTAGCAGTAATGTCATCATGTGTTGGACCTATACCACCAGTTGTAAAAAACATAATCATTAAATTTTCGTAATTTATTGACGGTATCAACTATTACACTTTCGACGTCTGGTATTACTCTAACCTCTTTAACTGTAACTCCTATAGAATTAAGCCATAGTGCAATTGTACTTGTATTGGTATCTTGCGTTCGTCCTGACAATATTTCATTACCTATAATTAATATTGCAGCATTTACTTTTGTATTTTTAATCATTTTTAAATATATATTTTAATTATGAAATTTACCAAATCTTTAATAAAGGGCAAATTAGTAAAAAGATATAAAAGATTTTTTACTGATATTAAACTAAATAAAGAAATAGTTGTTGCTCACTGTCCTAATACAGGATCAATGAAGGGCCTATTAGAAGAAGGAAATGAAGTTCTGATATCAAAAAATGATGATCCAAAAAGAAAGTTAAAATACACATTAGAAATTATAAAAGTTAAAAAAAATTTAGTAGGTGTAAATACTCATTTTGCAAATAAAATTGTACATTATGGATTATCACATAACCTAATCTCTGAATTAAAGGATAATGATACTATAAAATCAGAAGTTTTCTTTAACAAAGAAACTCGTTTTGATTTTTTTTTAAAAAAAAATAATCAAAAAATTTTTGTTGAAGTTAAAAATGTTACTTTATTTAGAAGTAAAAAAATTGCTGAATTTCCAGATGCCATTACATCTCGAGGAACTAAGCATTTAAAAACACTTATTGATGCCACAAAAAAAGGCTATAAAACATATATTTTATTTTTGATTCAAATTGAGAAAATTGAACACTTTAAAATAGCTAAAGATATTGATAAAGATTATTATGATAATTACCTACTAGCAAAAAAAGCAGGAGTTAATTTTTTGGCATATCGTTGTAAAGTAAATTCAAAAGAAATTAAGATTGAAAAAAGAGTAAAAATTATAAATGATTGATTATTCTGAAAAATTTAAAAAAATGCGAATAGCTGGTAACCTGGCAGCTAGAACTTTAGATATGTTAACAGATAATATCAAACCTGGTGTTTCTACTGATTTTATAGATAAACTTGGATATGAATTTATTAGAGACAACGGAGGATACTCTGCCCCACTTTACTATAGAGGATTTAAAAAATCTTTATGTACCTCTTTAAATCACGTAGTTTGCCATGGAATACCATCAGACAGAATTTTAAGTGAAGGTGATGCTGTTAATGTAGATGTAACTGCTATAGTTGACAAACATTACGGAGATACAAGTAGAATGTTTAGTGTTGGAAAAACTTCTGTTAAAGTAAACAATTTAATTGATGCAACATATGAATCTATGATGAGAGCTATAAGAATTTTAAAACCAGGCTTAAAACTTGGTGATATTGGTTTTGAGATACAATCTTTTATAGAAAAAAAAGGTTTTTCTGTAGTAAAAGATTTTTGTGGACATGGTATTAGCACTAAATTCCACGAACCGCCAAATATTTTACACTACGGTAAAAAAAATACAGGAATAGAAATTAGACCTGGAATGACTTTTACTATTGAGCCAATGATTAATGCTGGAAAATGGAATATAAAAATGATGAAAGATGGATGGACTGCTGTAACAAAAGATAAATCTTTATCGGCACAATTTGAACATACAATAGGAATTACTGAAAATGGTTATGAAATCTTTACAGAATCTGTTAAAGGTTATTCTAAGCCTCCATATTTATAATTAATGATTAAAAGATACTCTCGAAAAGAATTAACTAATATTTGGTCAGAAGAAAATAAGTATAAAATTTGGCTAGAAGTCGAAGTTGCAGCCGCTGAAGCGATGGAAAAACTTAGTCAAATTCCAAAAGGCGTTGCTTCAATTGTAAGAAAAAAAGCAAAAATTGATGTTAAAAGAATTCACAAAATAGAAACAGAAGTAAAACATGATATTATTGCATTTCTAACATCGGTTACTGAAAGAGCTGGAATTAAAGCAAGATACTTACATCAAGGAATGACATCATCAGATGTATTGGATACAAGTTTTAATATCCAAATGGTTCAATCTGGAAAAATTATACTAAAAGATATTGACCAAATTTTAAAAGTATTAAAAAGACAAGCAAATAAATACAAGTTAACCCCATGTATGGGTAGAAGTCATGGTATCCATGCTGAACCAGTAACTTTTGGTTTAAAATTAGCTTCTTATTATGAAGAGTTTAAAAGAAACAGAAAAAGATTAGTTGATGCAATAAATGAAGTATCAACTTGTGCAATATCAGGTGCTGTTGGAACCTTTGCAAATATCAATCCTAACGTAGAAAAACATGTTGCTAAAAAACTTGGATTAAAAATTGAGCCAATATCAACACAAGTTATACCAAGAGATAGACATGCATTTTATTTTTCAGTTTTAGCAATTATTGCTGGATCAATTGAAAGAGTTGCGATTGAGATAAGACACTTACAAAGAACTGAAGTTTATGAATTACAGGAATATTTTTCAAAAAAACAAAAAGGTTCTTCTGCCATGCCGCATAAAAAAAATCCAATTTTAAGTGAAAATTTAACTGGACTAGCAAGATTAGTAAGAAGTACAGTTATCCCAGCTTTAGAAAATATTGCTTTGTGGCATGAACGAGATATTTCTCATTCAAGTGTTGAAAGAAGTATTGGGCCAGATGCTAATATTACAACTGATTTTGCTTTAGTTAGATTAACAAATATTTTAGATAACATGATCGTTTATCCTAAAAAAATGTTGGAAAATTTGAATATAACTAAAGGTTTGATTTTTTCTCAAGAAGTGATGCTAGAATTAACTAAATCTGGTTTAAGTAGAGAAAAATCTTATAAAATGGTTCAAAATTATTCTAAAAAATGTTTTGCAGAAAATCTAAATTTATTTGATGTTATTTCAGCTGACAAATTAGTAATGAGTAAAATTTCTAAAAAAAGATTAAAATCTATATTTACTTATTCAAAGCACTTTAAAAATGTAAATTTAATCTTTAGAAGAGTGTTTAAATAATGAAAAAAGGTAAAAAATTATACGAAGGTAAAGCTAAAATTATTTATACAACAAATGATAAAAATTTAGCCATTCAATATTTTAAAGATGATGCAACTGCATTTAATAATCAAAAAAAAATAACTATTGAGGGCAAAGGTGTCTTAAATAATAGAATTTCTGAACATATTCTTTCAAACTTATCTCAAATAGGAATAAAAAATCATTTAGTGAAAAGATTAAATATGCGAGAACAAATTATTAAGTTAGTTGAAATAATTCCAATAGAATTCATTGTAAGAAATATTGCAACTGGATCGATTACAAAAAGATTGGGTATTGAAGATGGGACAGTTTTAAAGGAGCCTTTGATTGAATATTGCTTAAAAGATGACAAGTTAGGTGATCCTTTGGTTGCGGAAGAGCATATCTTAACTTTTGATTGGGCTTCAAAAAAAGAATTAGAAAAAGTTAAGAAAATGATTTTACGAATTAATGACTTTATGATTGGCATGTTTAGAGGTGTTGGAATTAAACTAATAGATTTTAAATTAGAATTTGGGAGGTTAAAATCTAGTGGAAAGACAGAAGTTATATTGGCTGATGAAATTAGCCCTGACACATGCAGACTTTGGGATAGTATTACTGATAAAAAATTAGATAAAGACAGATTTAGAAATGATTTAGGTGACTTAATCCCCGCTTATACCGAAGTTGCTAAAAGATTAGGAATTCTTCACGAACAATCAAATGTTTCTGCTGTAAATATTACAAAATTATCATCAGTTAAAAGAAAACGTAAATGAAAATTTCTGTAATCATAACACTTAAAAAAGATGTTTTGGATCCTCAAGGTAAAGTTATTCATCAAACATTAGAAGGTATGGGCTTCAATGACGTTAATGAAGTAAGACAAGGAAAATATTTTGAAATAGATAGCAAAGAAAAAGATCCAAATAAAGCTAAAAATAAAGTTGAAGAAATGTGCAAAAAACTTTTAGCAAATTTAGTTATTGAAAATTATAAAATTATTGATGCACAATAATTAATGAAATCATCTGTCATCACATTTCCAGGTTCTAATTGTGATAGAGATATCGATGTCGCATTAAAAAAATTTGGCTTTCAGAACAAAATGGTTTGGCATGATGAAACAGTTCTCCCAAAAAGTGATCTGGTAGTTTTGCCTGGTGGTTTTTCATATGGAGATTATTTAAGATGTGGAAGTATGGCTTCTAAATCAAAAATAATGAAATCTATTTTAAACTTTGCAAACTCTGGTGGTATGGTGATGGGAATTTGTAATGGTTTTCAAATTCTAGTTGAAACTGGCTTATTACCTGGGGTTTTATTAAGAAATAAATATTTAGAATTTATTTGTAAAAATGTATTTGTGAAAATTAACAATAAGCAAAATACTTATTTTAAAAATATTGATAATAATATTTTACAATTTCATATTGCTCATAACGAAGGAAATTATTTTTGTACAAAAGACCAGTTAAAAGATATTGAAGATAATCAACAAATTGCAATAAATTATTGTGATAAAAATGGAATTATAGAAGATCAATATAACCCTAATGGATCAATTAAAAATATTGCAGGAATCTTTAATAAGGAAAAAAATATTTTAGGAATGATGCCACATCCAGAAAGAATGATTGATCAGTCTCTTTCTGGTGAAGATGGTTCACTTTTTTTTAAAAATTTAATTAATAACTTAAAATGATTGTTAATGAACAAATAGCTATAGATCACGGTCTTAAGAAAGACGAGTATGTAAAGATTTGTAAACTACTTAAAAGAATTCCAAACATCACAGAGCTTGGTATTTACTCTGCGATGTGGAATGAACATTGTTCATACAAATCTTCTAGACTTCATTTAAAAAAACTTCCTACTAAAGGTAAACGAGTAATTCAAGGACCAGGTGAGAATGCTGGTGTTATAGATATTGATGATAATGACGCAATAGTATTTAAAATTGAAAGTCACAACCACCCATCTTTTATAGAACCCTATCAAGGTGCTGCAACAGGAGTTGGTGGAATTATGAGAGATGTGTTTACAATGGGAGCAAGACCTATTGCCAATCTAAATTCAATTCATTTTGGAACTACACAACATAAAAAAACAAAAAATCTTTTAAGAGGTGTTGTTCATGGTATTGGTGGTTATGGTAATTGTATGGGAGTTCCAACAATAGCTGGTCAAACTAATTTTGATAACTCTTATAATGGCAATATTTTAGTAAATGCAATGACTTTAGGTTTGGTCAAAAAAGATAAGATTTTTTATTCAAAAGCAGCAGGATTAAACAAACCTATTATTTACGTTGGATCTAAAACAGGTCGTGATGGAATCCATGGTGCAAGTATGGCCTCTGCTAGTTTCGATGAAAAAATTGAAGAAAAGAAACCAACTGTTCAAGTTGGAGACCCTTTCACAGAAAAATTACTTCTTGAAGCTTGTTTAGAATTAATGGCAGGAGATTCAATTATTGCAATTCAAGATATGGGTGCTGCAGGATTAACTTCTTCAAGTATTGAAATGGCTTCAAAGGGCAATCTTGGAATTGAAATTAACTTAAATAAAGTACCTTGTAGAGAATCAAAAATGACACCTTATGAAATAATGCTTTCAGAGAGCCAAGAAAGAATGTTAATTGTTTTAGAAAACGGTAAAGAAGAACAGGCTAAAAAGATATTTGATAAATGGAACTTGGATTTTGCTATAATTGGTAAAACAACTGAATCTAAAAAAATTGAACTTTTTTTTGATAATGAACAAGTTGCTGATATCCCAATTAATACTTTGGTCGAGAATTCACCTATGTATAACCGTAAATGGAAAAAATCAAAACTTCCTAAAAAAAATATAATTAAGAAAGATGATCTTAAAAATTTAAAGATAATAGATGTTCTAAAGAAAATTTTGTCAAACTCAAATATTTGTAGTAAAGAATGGATTTGGCAACAATACGATCACACCGTCATGGGTGATACAATTCAAAAACCAGGTGGTGACTCAGGTGTGGTTAGAGTCCATGGAACAGATAAGGCAGTTGCAGCTTCAGTTGATTCCTCGGCAGTATATTGCTCTGCTCATCCTATTAGTGGCGGAAAACAAATTGTTTGTGAAAGTTGGAGAAATTTGATCTCCGTTGGAGCAAAACCTATCGCGATAACAAATTGTCTAAACTTTGGCAATCCAGAGAATGAAGAAAATATGGGTGAATTTGTTGAGTGTGTAGAAGGTATAAGTGAAGCAAGCTCATATTTAGAGTTTCCAGTAGTTTCTGGAAATGTTTCTTTTTATAATCAAACAAAAAATATTGGAATTAAACCAACTCCTACAATAGGTGGTGTAGGGTTAATAAAAGATTACAAAAACATGATAACTATGGATCTTAAAAAAATTAATAATATTTTATTAATCATTGGAAAAACTGAAGGACATTTAAATCAAAGCATTTTTGCTAGAGAAATTTTAAATGAAAAAAATGGACCTCCTCCTGAGATCAATCTATTCAATGAAAAAAATAATGGAGAAACTTTATTAAAGTTAATTAATAAAAATTTTATAAAATCGGCTCATGATGTATCTTTAGGTGGCATTATTACTGCTTTATCTAAGATGTGCATAAAAGGAAATAAAGGAGTTACTCTAAAAAAACCCAATTACTTAATAAATCAATTTGAATTTTTTTTTGGCGAAGATCAAGGTCGATACATAATAGAAATTGAAAAAGATAATTTTAATGATGTGACTAAAATTCTTGAAAAAAACTCAGTTCATTATGATAACATTGGAGTTGTAAATGAAAATTCAATAATTATTGATAAAAAGTCAAAAGTAACAATTGACGAAATAACTAAATCAAATACTATTTGGTTAAAAGAATATATGAGTAAATAATTATGGCAATGGATTTAAAAGAAATTGAAAAATATATTAAAGAAGAATTGCCAGACTCTATAGTTGAAATTCAAGATTTAGCTGGTGATGGAAATCATTACTCTGCTACAATTAGCTCAGCAAAATTTAAAGGGAAAAGTAAAATAGAGCAACACAAAATGGTTTATAGTTCTTTAAAAGGTAAAATGGGCAATGAACTTCACGCTTTAGCAATAAAAACAAAAGAAATATAATAAAAATGATTAATGGAGAATTAAATGGATCAACAAATTAAAGAAAATATAGAAAATAAAATCAATAATAATGATGTATGCTTATTCATGAAAGGTACTCCAGATGCTCCCCAGTGTGGCTTTTCAATGGCAGTTTCTAATATGCTTAAAATATTAGAAGTTAATTTTATAGGAGTAAATGTTCTGGAAAATCAAGAAATTAGAGAAGGAATAAAAGAATTTAGTGAATGGCCTACTATACCGCAACTTTATATCAAAAAAGAATTTATAGGTGGTTGTGATATTATAAAAGAAATGTTTGAAAGTGGTGATCTAAAAAAAATTTTAGAGCAAAAAGAAATACCTTTTAAAAAATAATTATATTAATCAAGCTCAAATTCTTTAGTATAATCTTTTTTCAACGAAGGATTTTGTTTTGTTTTATCTAAATAGCAATTTCCAATTACCAATTTATCTAATTCAGTGCCCATAAAACAATTAAATGCATCTGTTGGAGTATTTACAATAGGTTCACCTCTTACATTAAAAGAAGTATTTACAACAACTGGACAATTTGTATTTTCTTTAAATTTTTTAATAAGTTTATAGTACTTAGGATTAGTTTTTTCATGTACAGTTTGAATTCTTGCAGAATAATCGACATGCGTAACAGCTGGTATTTCTGATCTTTTAATATTAAGTTTATCAATTCCAAATAATTTTTTTTGTTCTTCCGTCATATCAATATTTTTTTTTGAAGAAGTATTAGCTACCATTAACATATAAGGACTATCTACATCTATTTCAAACCACTCTGACAAATCCTCTCTAAGAACAGCTGGAGCAAACGGTCTAAAACTTTCTCTATACTTAACTTTTAAATTTAAATTTTTTTGCATTTCTGAAGATCTTGGGTCTCCTAATATTGATCTACATCCTAATGCTCTTGGTCCAAATTCCATTCTACCTTGGAACCAACCTATTGCTTGACCATCAACTAAATCATTTGCAGTTTTATTAATCAATATATCTTCTTCAAAGGACTCGAATATAGCTCCTGCTTTAGTTAAATCATTTTCTATCTCTTTTTGAGTATACTCAGGGCCAAGATATGAACCCTGCATATTATCGTTTGGATTAACATTTCTTGGATTATTTTGCTCTATATGCCATAAAGCTAAGGCAGCTCCTAATGAGCCTCCTGCATCTCCTGCTGCTGGCTGAACCCAAATATTATCAAATATTTTTTCTTTAAGAATTTTTCCATTCGCAACACAATTCAAAGCAACACCGCCAGCTAAACAAAGATTATTTAAATTAAATTCTTTTTTTAGAGATCTTGCCAGTCTTATCATTATATCCTCTGTAACTTTTTGAATTGAAGCAGCTATATCCATATGAAAATTAGTTAATTTTTCTTTATTAGGATCTCTGGGTTTTTGACCAAATAAATCATGAAATTTTTTACTTGTCATAGTAAGACCAGTTGCATAATTAAAATAATTTTGATCTAATCTAAATGTTCCATCTTGCTTAATATCAATTAAATTATTAATGATTTTATCTTCGTAAATTGGCTTACCGTATGGAGCTAAACCCATAAGTTTATACTCTCCACTATTAACTTTGAAACCTGCATAATATGTAAATGCTGAATAAAGAAGTCCTAAGGAATGAGGAAAATGTATTTCTTTTTTGATTTCTAAATTATTTTTACTTCCTACAGCTACAGTAGTAGTTGCCCACTCACCCACTCCATCTGCGGTTAAAACAACAGCTTCTTCAAATGGAGAAGGGAAAAAAGCGCTAGCGGCGTGACTTAAATGATGATCTGAAAAAAAAATTTTATTTTCATCTTTAAATTTATCATCATGTTTTTTAAGCTCATTAAAAAGCATTTTTTTTTGAAATAATTTATCTCTTAACCAAACAGGCATAGCCATACAAAAGGATTTGAAACCTTTTGGAGCAAAAGCCACATAGGTTTCTAATAATCTTTCAAACTTTAAAAAAGGTTTTTCAAAAAAAATTATTTGATCAACATCACTTAATTTTAAATTAGTAAAATCTAAAACAAATTTGATGGCATTAAATGGATATGATGAGTCATGTTTTATTCTTGTGAATCTTTCTTCCTGAGCAGCTGCAATAATTTTTCCATCAATTATTATAGTAGCAGCACTATCATGATAAAAGGCTGAAATTCCAAGAATAGATTTCACTTTAAAAAATTGTATATATAAATGGAGCTACAGCAGAACCTTGAGTTAAAATTATCAGTCCTCCAAATATTACTAAGAAAAGTAAAATTGGTAACAACCAATATTTCTTTCTTATTTTTAAAAACTCCCAAAATTCTTTTAAAAAACTCATATTTAAAATTGATTTTTCATTTTACTCTTAGGGCCAGATTTTGCAATCCAATAAGAAGATTTTTCATTTTTTTTAATATTTAAAAGATCTTTTTTAAGAATTTTCATTATGAATGAAATAGGCGTAACTACACCAAAAAAAACAAAAGCCATTACAATCGGTGATACAAATTTTCCAAGTAAAATACCAAATTTAAACCAAAGTTTATTTAATGGAGTTAAAATCTTAGAGTTTAAAATTCCTAGAATCAAAAAAACTATGGAGACACTTAAAAACCAAATATTTAAGACACCACCATCTATTAGGGGATAAACAGAAATTATTAAAAAAAATATGAAAAAAACAATTCCAAAACTTTTATTTGATCCAATTTTAATATTATCTTTATTCAAAATTAAATTTGAGACTTTTGTGGTCTCATATCTTGTTTGTTAATTCCAGCAACTTTTACAGGTTTTTTCATAGCGTCTCTTCTAAAAGGTTCGCCCAGTTCCTGATTAAGGATAACTTCTATAAATGTTGTAATCCCTTTTTTCTGGTCTTCACATGATTGTTTTATCGCTTCTGTAGTTTCTTCCATAGTTTTTGCTACGACTCCTTTTAAACCACATGCAACAGCTACTTTTGCATAACTTAATTCTGGATCAAGTTCTGTCCCAACAAAATTATCATCAAACCAAAGAATTGAATTTCTTTTTTCTGCACCCCACTGGTAGTTTCTAAAAATTACCATTGTAATAGCAGGCCATTCTTCTCTAGCACAAGAGCTCATTTCATTCATACTAATTCCAAAAGCACCATCTCCAGCAAAACCAATAACTGGTGTGTCTGGACAACCAATTTTAGCTCCTAGAATTGATGGGAAACCATACCCACATGGTCCAAATAAACCTGGAGCTAAATATTTTCTTCCTTTTTCAAAAGTAGGATAAGCGTTACCAATTGCACAATTGTTTCCAATATCACTAGATATAATTACATCGTCTGGCATTCCTGCTTGTATAGCTCTCCAAGCTTGTCTTGGAGACATTCTATCAGAGTCTCTTTCTCTCGCTTCTTTATTCCAAACAGTTCCTTCATCATCATCTTCATGATCTAGACTTGATAATTTTTGTAACCAAGCAGATTTAGTTTGATGAATTATGTCTTTTCTTTTTTGACGATTTGTATCACCTGCTTTAGGTGAAAGTTGTGATAAAATTTGTTGTGATACTAATTTTGCATCACCACAGATTCCAACCGAAACTTTCTTAGTTAAACCTATTCTGTCAGAATTCATATCGACTTGAATTATACTTGCATCCTTAGGCCAATAGTCCATTCCATATCCTGGCAATGTTGAAAAAGGATTCAATCTTGTTCCTAAAGCTAAAACTACATCCGCTTTTTGAATTAATTCCATTCCAGCTTTAGATCCATTATAACCTAATGGTCCTGCTGCCAAAGGGTGACTACCAGGAAAGCTATCATTATGTTGATAACCAGAACAAACTGGTGCGTCTAATTTTTCAGCTAATTTTTTACAGTCTTCTATAGCTCCACCAATAACAACTCCTGCACCAGATAAAATAACAGGAAATTTTGCATTAGAAAGTAAGTCGGCAGCTTTTTTAATTGCATCAACACCACCCGCTTGTCTTTCCAGTCTAACAATTGGTGGTAAATCTATATCAATAACTTGTGTCCAATAGTCTCTTGGAACATTAATTTGAGCTGGTGCAGATCCTCTAATTGCTTTTTCAATTACTCTGTTCAAAACTTCTGCCATTCTTGAAGGATCTCTAACTTCTTCTTGATAACAAACCATATCTTTAAATAAATTCATTTGTTCAACTTCTTGGAATCCTCCTTGACCCATAGTCTTATTTGCTGCTTGAGGTGTAACTAAAAGTAATGGAGTATGATTCCAGTAAGCAGTTTTAATTGGAGTTACTAAACCAGTTATTCCAGGACCATTCTGGGCAATTACCATAGACATTTTACCTGTAGCTCTTGTATAACCGTCTGCAATTAAACCACCATTAGTTTCATGAGCTACATCCCAAAACGTAATACCAGCATCTGGAAATATATCTGAAATAGGCATAAAGGCTGAACCAATTATGCCAAATGCATGCTCAATTCCGTGCATTTGCAGAACTTTCACAAAAGCTTCTTCAGTTGTCATTTTTGTCATAATTTTTTTTGCCCTTTCTTATTTAATTTACTAAAAATTCTATAAAATAATTTGTTAATTCAAAGGATTAATATATAAGATTTAAGAAATTTCAAACAAACAAATCGACACAATTATGGCGACTGACATTATAATTCATGATGAAAAAGACAATGTAGGAGTAGTAGTTATAGATAAAATAACTCCAAAACAAGAGTGTTCTTGCTGGATAATGGAAAATGACAAAACTGTAAAAATCCAATCAATAAACGAAATTCAATTAGGGCATAAAATAGCAATGATTGATCTAAATGTAGGTGATACAATTTTAAAATATGGCCATGATATTGGTAAAGTCGTTAAATCAATTAAAAAAGGTGAACATGTTCACGTTCACAATGTAAAAACAAAGAAGTGGTAAAAATATGGAAATTCCAAAAAGTTTTTTAGGTTATAAAAGGGAAAACGGAAGAGCTGGGACTAGAAATCATGTAATTATACTTCCAGTAGATGATATCTCAAACGCATGTGCTGAAGCAGTTGCAAATAATATCAAAGGGACTATAGCACTTCCTCATTCTTATGGGAGACTTCAATTTGGTGCAGATTTAGAATTACACTTTAGAACAATGATTGGAACTGGAAGCAATCCAAACGTTGCAGCTGTAATTGTTATTGGTATTGAACCTAAATGGACAAAAAAAATAGTGGACGGTATTGCAAAAACAGGAAAGCCTGTTGAAGGTTTTCATATTGAGCGTACTGGAGATATTGGAACTGTAATGAAAGCATCTAAAAAAGCTCAAGAGTTTGTAATGTGGGCTTCTGAAAAACAAAGAGAAGAATGTCCATTAAGTGATTTGTGGATATCAGTTAAATGTGGAGAATCAGATACGACTTCTGGATTGGCAGCTAACCCAACTGTTGGAAACTTGATGGATAAATTAGAGCCATTGGGAGTTCACTTATGTTTTGGAGAGACTTCAGAGCTTACAGGGGCTGAAACTGTCTGTGCTAAAAGAGGTGCTACACCTGAGGCATCAGAAAAGTTTATGAAAACATGGAATTCTTATAACGACTTTATACTTAAAGAAGCAACAGACGATCTTTCTGAAAGTCAACCAACAGCAGGAAATATTGCTGGCGGTTTAACAACAATTGAAGAAAAGGCATTCGGAAATTTTCAAAAAATAGGATCTTGTAAATTTATAGATGTATTAGAACCTGCCGAAGAACCTACTAAAGGAAAAGGTTTATACTTTATGGACACTTCATCTGCAGCAGCTGAATGTGTAACACTTCAAGCAGCAGCTGGATTCAATATACACTTATTTCCAACAGGCCAAGGAAACATTGTTGGAAACCCTATTGAACCTGTTATTAAATTAACAGCTAATCCATTAACTGTAAAAGGTATGGGTGAACATATAGATTGCGACGTATCAAAAATACTTACACGTGAAATGAACATGTCTCAAGCAGGTGATGAATTGATTAAATCTACAATAAGAGTAGCTAATGGTAGATTAACATGTGCAGAAGCTTTAGGTCACAAAGAATTTGTAATGACCAAACTTTATAGAAGCGCATAATTTCTATAATTATCAAAATCTAAAATATATGAATTTTCAAAATTCAAAAAAGATTATCCCTGGAGTTGTTTTAGCTTTGGTATTTTGTTTATTTTCTCAAGGTATAAATAACTTAATTGGGATAGAATTATTTGGAACTACAAAAAGTCCGATTTCAACTGTAATGATTGCAATTCTACTTGGAATTATAATGGGTAATGCATTTACACCAAGACCAGGTATGATGTTAGGATTAGATTTTACACAAAAATATATTTTAAAACTTGGTATTATTTTTTTAGGTATACGGTTAAGTTTTGAAGAATTTCTTAAATTTGGAACCATTGCAATTCCATTAATTATAGTTTGTATCTTAAGCGTTCTCATTCTTATTAAATTACTTATTAAAAAAGTTCCTATTTCATCAAAAATGTCTTATTTAATTGCAATAGGCACAAGTGTTTGTGGGGCTACTGCTATTGTTGCAACTGCACCAGTTATAAATGCTAAAAAAACAGAAGTAGCTTATGCGATAGCTAATATTACATTATTTGGTGTTATAGCTATGCTTATCTATCCTTATTTTACTGAATGGTACTTTTATAGTGAACATTTAAAAGCGGGTTTATTTTTAGGCACCGCTATTCATGAAACTTCTCAAGTAGCAGCAGCAGGCTTAATTTATGATCAACAATTTAATAGTCCTGAAACATTAAATGTAGCTACAGTTACTAAATTAATAAGAAATACTTTTTTGGTTATAATGATACCACTATTTGCTTTTTTATATAATAGAGGAATTGAAAAAGAAAAAAACTATTCTGTATTAAATATCTTTCCATATTTTGTTATTGGATTCATTGGAATGATTTTAGCTAGAAATATTGGTGATCAAATATTTACTATTGAAAATGATAATTATAATGTTTGGAAAAATTTTATTTATTACATAAAAGTCTTGGCTACAGTTTTCTTAACAATGTCTATGGCAGCTGTTGGTATATCGATAAATTTGAGTGAATTAAAATCTATGGGTTATAAACCTTTCATTGTAGGTTTTATTGCAGCAATAACAGTTGGAATTGTTAGTATTATAAGTATGGAAACATTTCTTAAATATTTTATATAATCTAGATATAAATGATTAATGATTTTAAGTTTAAATTATATTTTAGAAAATCTAGTTTTAAAAAAGACATATCTTCAGCAAATATTTTATTTGAACAAATTGAAAATCATAAGCCAAAACATTTTTTAGAAGTGGGCGTTTTTCAAGGTGTTACTTCTAGAAATGTTTGTGAAAAACTAAATTTAATCTATCCAAATCAATTTAAATATTATGGAATAGATATTTTTGAAGATGCCGATAATATTTTGGATGATAAAGAAATGACTTCAAAACACAATAAAATTTCAAACCCCATTAAACATTTATTATACAACATTATTTTTAAGGAAAACCTTCACTCTTTACAATCTGTAAGGAAACTACTTAAAAAATATAATAAAAATGTAAGTCTCTATAAAGGCTTAAGTAATGAAATATTACCTAAAATAGATATGTCCGAAATTGATTTTGTTTTTTTAGATGGCGGACACTCTTATGAAACTGTTAAAAACGATTTATTTCTAATTCTTAAAAATATCAAAAAAAATAAAGTAATAATCTGTGATGATTACGATCAAAAGAATTATGGTGTTAAAAAAGCAGTTGATGAATTAGTTAATAGTGTAACAGAAATAAAAGAATTAAATAAAAGATTAGTTAAAATTACAAGTTAAATTGTACTTGATATAGCAGAATGAATTTTTGATTTTTCTGTCTCTCCTATACTTCTGTAAATTTCTATATTATCTTTATAAATAATAATTGTTGTCCAATACTCAATATTTAAAAATTTAGCTATCTCTTTATCTTTTTGCTGTTCAAAACTTAAGAATAAAATATCATTAAACTTATTTTCAGCTTCATCTAAAATTTTAATTTGTTTTCCACATGTATAACAAGTTTTATTCCATGAATTAATAACAACTATTTTACCTTCTGATTGCGCTTTATTAAATTTTTCAATTGTAAAAGTAGTAGTTTTATCAAGTGCGAAGCTTTTAGAAGATATTATTATAAAGATTAGGATAAGAATTTTTTTCATTACTAACTTATATCTTATTAGCTTAATTTATTTATATATTTTTTTCTAAAATTTGAAAAAAATTTTCTAATAAAGGCAGCCGCTACACCCAATGATATTGCAAAAATTATTGAAAATAAGCCATAAAGAATTGGAGTTTCTTCAGAGAGTCTCTTGATGAATTGTGATAATGGATTTAAATTTTTAGTATCTATTTGAATTATTTCTTGGACTGCATGTTCTGCAAAAAAAGCATCATAAGCTATTGCTATACCCACAGCTAGCAATAGTATTGCTAAAAGTGTTTTTAGTTCAGTACTATCAATTGACTCACCAATTTTTTGTCCGCATTGAACTCCTATTATTGAACCTGTTACCAACATAAATACTAAAATTAAATCAATTGAACCATAATTAAAGGCATGAAGCACTGTTACTATTGCACTAACAAATATAGTTACAAATAAAGAAGTTCCTGGAATTAATTTAGTTGGCATGCCTATGATATAAATCATAGCTGGAACTAAGATAAAAGCTCCTCCTATTCCCATTATAGCCGCGATAAAACCAACTATTAATCCAATTATAATTGGTGTGAAAGCACTTTCATATAACTTTGATTTTTGAAAACGCATTCTTAATGGAAGACCATGTATCCAATAATGGACGTGTAATTTTTTTTTAATAAAAATTTTTTTTCTAGCTTTATCTATTTCACCCAGACCTTCAACCAACATAGCTGTACCAATAATTGCAAGTATATACATATAAGCTAATGAAATTACTATGTCGATTTTTCCAATGCCTTTAAAATAAGTAAAAGTTAAAATTCCAAGTATCGTTCCTAAAGCTCCACCTATTACAATCATTAAACCCATTTTATAATCCAGTGTATCTTTAAGATAGTGAGTAGTTGAACCTGAAACAGATGTTGCTAAAATATTGTTTGCTTCATTAGCAACTGCGTATGTGGGCGGAACACCTAAAAAAATTAAAAATGGTGTCATTAAAAAACCTCCACCAACACCAAATAAACCAGAGAGTATACCCACTATTCCACTTAGGGAAAAAATTGCTACTATGTTTACAGATACTTCAGCAATAGGTAAAAAAACTTCCATAAAAACTTAATTAAATAATAAGTAACTTTAAATATATTTATGTCAATAGATGCGATTAAAAATAAACAAAAAAGTTTAAAATGTATATAATCAAAAAATGAAAAAAATTTTCACTATAATTGCTCTTAGCGTGATAAACTGTAATATAGTTAAAGCAGAAACGGCTAATTGCACTGGTGGAGAATGTGAATTTGATTTTAGCAATCACTACAAATATGCAACAACACTTTGTTTACAGACTTTAAGCTATGAACCTGTCAAAACTGACCTTCTGTCTTTCACTATATTAAAAACAGGTCAAGAGTGTAAAATTATTGAAAGTAGCAGAGACGACTAATACAAAAAGAGCAAAAAATTAACTAAAGATATCATTAATTTCATCATCTAAATCAATTTTTGGTTTAGAAGCCTTTTTTTCCTCTTCTAAATTATTATTTGTAATATCATTTAATACTTTTGAATTAATAGAATCCTCTTTAATTGTTTCCTTTACAAAGGGAGTGCCAACTATATTAGTTT
>CACGJS010000015.1 GCA_902573385.1 uncultured Pelagibacteraceae bacterium
GGATATGATTTATGGATTTTAAAGATACCTTCTTTATGGGGATATCAGTTAATTTGGTGGTTTTTTGGAATTGGTTTAATCTGGTTTCTTGCCAGCAAAATGGATTTATCTACTTTACCAAATAAGCCTATTCAAGCGAATGATTTGTATAAAAACCCAGATGAAGTATTGGGAGAAGTAAATTATATAGATAAATTAGGAACAGGTTATGGCTGGATATTAATATTGATTGGCATAGCAATATTTTCAATAATTTTTTATATTTACTTTGTTTAGTTTATTATGGGTTTGAATAATTTCACATTTAATACCACCCCAGGAATTAGATTTGGCAGTGGAATGTCAAAATTATGCGTAGAAGAAATTTCTAAAAAATTAGGATCAAATATTTTATTTATTACTGATAAAGATTTGATGTTATTAAAATTAACAGAACCAACTTTACAAGAATTAAGGAAATTTTCAACTTTGGTTGAGATATTTCAAGATGTTGAAGCTGATCCTTCTCTTAAAACACTTTTGAATGCTATTGAAGTTGGAAAAAAAATAAAGGCCTCTGGAGTTATAGGGTTTGGAGGAGGATCTTCAATGGATGTTGCTAAATTGGCTTCTTTAATTCTAGGATCTAAAGAGAATATTGAGGAAGTTTGGGGTGTATCAAATGCTAAGGGACCAAGATTGCCACTTGTTTTAATACCAACTACTGCAGGAACTGGTTCTGAGGTAACTCCAATATCAATTATAACAGTGGGCGAAGAAGAAAAAAAAGGTGTTTCTTCACCAATAATTTTGCCAGATATTGCTGTTTTAGATCCAGATCTAACTATAGGACTGCCCGCACATACTACTGCCGCAACAGGAATAGATGCAATGGTTCATGCAATAGAAGGTTATGCTTCAGCAAATAAAAATAATAATCCAATTTCAAAAACATTAGCAATAGAGGCATTAAAACTTCTAGGTGGCTCAATTGAAAAAGCTGTATTTGATGGGTCAGATATAGAAGCAAGAGGTAATATGTTAATAGGAGCAATGTTAGCAGGTAAATCTTTTGCAAATTCTCCAGTGGCAGCAGTTCATGCACTTGCTTATCCTATTGGTGGAACTTTTCATGTATCTCATGGGCTTTCAAATTCTTTAGTCCTTCCGCATGTTTTAAGATTCAATAGTGCAGATAATAAAGCTACAAAAGCGTATGCTGAGCTGGCTCCATTTGTTTTTCCAGATATTAATATCGATCGTGGTAGCCAAGTAATATGTAAAGAATTTATTGATAAATTAGAAGCTTTATCAAAAAAACTTGGTCTTCCTCAAAAATTAAGGGAAGTAAATATCCCAAAAGAAGCATGTAAAAAAATGGCTTTAGATGCAATGAAACAAACACGTTTATTAGTTAACAACCCAAGAGAAGTGACAGAAAATGACGCTCTTAACATTTATGAAACAGCCTGGTAGAATAAATCATGGAAAATAAAACAGAAGATTTTTTTGAAAATACAACAAAATTTAATAGTGGAATTAAACTATACATGTTTCAAACTGGCTCCATAAGAACCAAATTGAAATTTATAAAAATGAACCAAGGTGAAGAAGCATACGAAATTCCTGTACCATGGTTTTTAATAAAACATCCAAAAGGAGACATTATTATTGATGGAGGAATGCCAATCGAAGCAGCTTTAGATAAACATAAACATTGGGGAGATGTTGTTGAGGCTTATGATCCTGTAATGAAAGCTTCAGAATGGTGTAAAGAAGTAGTTAAAACTGTAAATACTAATCCAGAAGATGTTAAATATGTTATTCAAACCCACTTACACCTTGATCACTCTGGTGCGATAGGGCACTTCCCGAATGCCACACATATTACTCAAAGAGTTGAATATGATTATGCATTTAATCCTGATTGGTTTTCACAACCAGCTTATGTAAGAGCAGATTTTGATAAACCAAATATTAGATGGAAATTTTTACAAGGAAAAAAAACAGACTTTTATGATGTTTTTGGAGATGGTGTTATTAAAATAATATTTACACCTGGGCATACTCCTGGGCATCAATCTGTACTTGTTAATCTACCTAAAACAGGACATATGTTGTTTACAGGAGATGCTTGTTACACAGGAGATCATTGGTGTGATAAATGTTTACCCGGACTTGTTGCATCAGCTTCAGATGCAGCTGATTCTGTAAAAAAATTAAGAAAAGTTGCTAAAGATTATGATGCAAAAGTGGTTTGGGGTCATGATCCAGTTACTTGGTTAGACTGGAAAAAAGCACCAATGTTTTATTATGATTAAGTAAATAAAATTATTTAGCTTCTTTTGGAATGGTTAAATTCATGAATTCATTTTTGTTGAATTTTTCTAACCAAATATTTAATTTCTTACAGTCCTTTATCCAGCTATTTGTAAATCTAAATTTAGTGTATTCGAGAGCACAAGCAACAGATATTTGATCCATTGAAATTTTATCACTCATAAAATTATTCCAGTTTTTTTCAATCCAAAGAATAGTTCTAAAAACTCTTATTTCTTGTTTATCAATAAAACTTTTACTTTGTTCGTTTGATGGTCTTATTAACTCCATTCTTCTCTCCAAAACTGCTTCCATTAAACCATTAGCAACTGAAATAATTGACATTATTTGCCAATAATTTCTTCTATCAAAAAGAGTTTCTTTATTTGATATTTTATCAAAATATAAACAGATATTATCACTATCAATTATCATTTGATTATCATCAATTATAAGTGTTGGAATTTTTCTTAACGGATTAAAATTATCTAAAAATTCTGCTTCTTGAACTTTAATTATTTTTTCTTCAATTTCAATTTCTTGAACTATTGCTGTTATTTTTGTTTTTCTTCCGAATGGTGAATTTGGGCCGTTATAAAGAGTTAGTTTTTTCACAAATTTACAATTTACAGACAAGAGAAAAAATATTGATTGTAACAAATGTTTTTATCTCAGTTTTAATTTCATTAAAATTAATTAATTTAGGGTTTTGATTTGATAGAGTTATATCTAGTATTGCTCTTACTTCTTTTTTTGACATTCCTGTTTCATTAGAAAGTTCAATTATTGTATCTAAATATTTGGTAATAAATGTTTTTTCAGAGGTCATAATTTATTCAATAATTACAGCAATTGTACCTGGTTCAACTGCTTCTTGGTCATTTTGAATATTTACTTGTATTACTTTTCCATCAATAGGTGAGCTGTGATGAACTTCTGTTTTCATTACTTCCATAATAAATAGATCATCATCTTTTTTAACAACATCCCCTACTTTGATCAGCACTTTCCATATATTACCTGGAACTGTTGTTTTTACCTCAGTAGTCATTTTTGAATATTCCCTTTCATATTTAATTATTAATCAAAAAAGCGAACTTTCATATCTTTCATGCCTTTTTTTTCCATCATTTTTCTTCTTATTTTTTCATTTAACTTATTTTTTTCAAAATCTATTATTTTAATGTGACCAATTTCTTTTATTATTTCATTATTAATTGACTCATTGTTGTTTAAAGTTTCAAGACTTTCTTCGCTACAAATAATTGACTGTTCAGCTCTTAACGATTGTGCTTTTTCAACTGAAACTTTAAAAAAATTAAAAGTATCACCTGGTTTAGCTTGTCCTAACTTCCAAAATGCAGACGATGGGACTGTATATGGATTAATAAAACCACCCATACTAGGCCCATCATTTACAAGTATTATCGGTGTTTGGCCTGCAATATTTATAGAACCAGTAGGATATCCTTGATCAATAATATTTGAAGGCTCTGACCCATTTTCAAGACTTTTGTTTGTTGCTTTTTTAGCAAAAGATAATTTGGGACCATCTAATCTATACCCAGTTCGGTCACTTTTTGCTTGAAGTTTCCATTTAGAATTAAGAAAAATCTCATGTCCTTTCTCATCTATCCAATCATCATTTGGACCCAAAACAACTTCTATCGACCAATTTTTATCCGTTGACATTATTGGTATAGAAGTTTTTTTAATTTTTCTTGGTTTAATATTTGTATTTTTTCCTAATGGCAAATCTTGACCATCCTGAATAGCTTTGCCATCAATTCCACCAATGCCTGCTTTATGAAAAGTTGATCTTGAACCTAACCAGGGTTTACTGTTAACTCCCCCTGAAAAAGCAATATATGACCTTGCACCTATAGTTGCAAATTGCATTTCTAAAACTTGGTTTGCTTTAACTTTTATACTTTCCCATAAGGGAATTATCTTTCCATCTAACTTAGGAGACATATTTGCACCTGTGATTGCTATTATTCTATCATTTTTAAATTTAAGAGTAGGACCCATGAATTGACATTCTAGCGCTGCTTCACCTGCTTTGTTTCCTACTAATATATTTGCAAGTCTGAAAGACCAACTATCCATGGGACCTGAAGCAGGAAAACCCTGATCTAAACTTCCTATTCTACCTGGATAATCTTGTACCGATGTTTCTAAACCTTTTTTAATTACCTCTACCATTAAATTTAAAACCTTTTTGTTTTATCGATTGTTGTTAACCATTTTTTATAGTTTTTGACTGAAAATTTTTGATAATCAATAATATTATAATCATATGATTTATCTTTTATCTTATTTGAAACATGATCAAACTCTTCGTAACTAGTTGGTACAAATTTTACTCTATCTCCCGGTTTAAAAAGACATATACTTTCTTCAAATACTGAAAAACTTTTTTGTGTATCCCAAATAGGAACTGGGATTATACCAAATATTTGATATCCACCAGGTAGTCTATCTGGATAAATTGTTGTCGAAGAACCACCCATTCCCACAGCTCCTTTTGGAGTCCAGGTTCTTGGTGGATTATATTTTGGTGCAGTTAATTTACATCTTGGGTCAAGAGGCATCATAAATGGAAGTCCAGGCCAAAAACCCAGAGAAGATACCCAATATTCAGTTTTTGAATGTACTCTTACAAACTGGTCTGTATTTTCAAGGTTATTAAGCTCTGTAATAAACTCGGGATCAGGTTTTTTTTTCACTATTTTACTTGAATAATCTTCAATGCATTCTTTTGTCCATCTATCAAGATAAACTGTAGGGAAAGAAAAAACTCTACTGTTAATTTCTATATCGTCAGTTGGCCCTAATGAATTAATAAGTGATTTCATTTCTTTTTTTAAATCATTAAATTTAATTTCGTCAGGATTGTAATGGATTAACATTGAAGCAAAACATGGTGCGGTTTCATAAATACCCTTGAGGTTAGAGTTTTTAATAGCTTTCGCTAAGTTTTGAGCAGTGAAATTAATTTCAATATCCATCACATTTCCAAATTCAATAAACATATATTTATCACCACCAGGTTTAAATTTTGGTTCTTTATATAGCTCACCTGGAATATTATTTATTGAAGAAGAAGTTGCATTATTAGTATTTTCTTTTTTTAATACAATCTTATTAAATGCTTTTATATCTTTCTCTGTGTAATTTTGAAAATTTTTATCTTTAGGTTGCTTTGAAGCTATTTTTTCAAAAGTTTCAATATCTTTGGTGGTATATTTTTGAGTAACTTTATCTGTTTTAGAAACTTCTCCCTTTGTTTTTTGTGAATCTGTTATTTTTTTGGTAAATAGAGGTAAATTATCTTCTATAAATTTTGTATTGAAATTAGCTTCTACAAAAGATTTATTTTGTAATACAGATATTAAAAAGGATTTGTTTGTATTAATACCTTCAATTTTTAAATCATTTAAATAATGAATCATATTGTTTATGCTTTCATTTCTATTTACTCCTTTAGATATAATTTTTGCAATCATAGGATCGTAGTAGAAAGAAATTTCATCTCCTTCATCAACACCAATATCTAACCTAATATCAATCAAACCAGTGTTTGGAATTTTTAATTTTGTAATTTTTCCAGGCGAGGGAAGAAAATTTTTAGTTGGATCTTCAGCGTATAATCTACATTCAATTGCATGTCCTGATTTATTAATTTTGTTTTGTTCAACTAAATCTATATCCATTTTTAAAGCAAATTTAATTTGCATTGAAACCAAATCAAAATCTGTAATAGATTCAGTAACAGGATGTTCTACTTGAATTCGAGTATTCATTTCTAAAAAATAAAATTTTTTATTATCTATATCGTATATAAACTCTATAGTTCCTGCCCCTTCATATTTTTGACTTGTAACAAAATTTACTGCGTTCTCTGCCATTTGATCAATAATTGATCGGTCAATTTTTGGAGCAGGACTTTCTTCGATAATCTTTTGAAAACGTCTTTGTATTGAACAATCTCTTTCATAAAAATGTAATGCTTTTTTTTCACCAAGACCAAAAACTTGAATTTCAATATGTCTTGCATTAGATATAAATTTTTCTAAAAAAATATCGCTATTACCAAAGGCTTTCTTTGCTAAATTTTTAGTCTTTTCAATTGATTTAACTAATTGTTCATAATTATTTGCAATTTGCATTCCAATTCCACCACCCCCAGCACTTGCCTTTATTAAAATTGGAAAACCTATTTTATTACATTTTTTTTCAAGATCATTTTCGTTTAACTCTTTATTGTTTAGGCCAGGACAAATAGGAAGGTTATTTTTTATAGCCAGTTCTCTTGCCACATCTTTATTTCCCATCGAAATAATTGTGTCAGGCTTTGGGCCTATCCAGGTTATACCTGAGTCAATTACTTTTTGAGCAAATTCTGCATTTTCTGCCATAAATCCATAACCAGGATGAATTGCATCTGCATTTAACTTCTTAGCAACTTCAATTATTTTTGTTGGTAAAAGATAACTTTCTTGTGCTTTTGATCCACCTATATGAACTGATTGATGAGCTTCTCTTACATGTTTGCTGTTCTTATCAATGTCAGAGTACACAGCAATTGAGTATAAATTTAGTTTTTTGCAACTTTGAATAATTCTACAGGCTATTTCACCTCTGTTAGCTATTAAAATTTTTTTCATTTTTTAAGAGCTGATTTTATACCTTTGATAATTTCAACAGCATTAGGAGTATCAGAGTGAACACAAATTGTGTCACAACCAACATCTATGTCTTTACCAATAGTATTGGTAACTTTTTTTTCCAATAAAGCACGTAAAACTCTATCAGTAGCAATTTTACTGTCGTATTTTGCATTTTTACCTTTGGCAATTACTAATTTTCCATTTTCATCGTAATCTAGGTCGGCATAAAATTCTGCAATAAAATTTAAACCTCTTTCATCTTTATAAACTTTTTCATGACATGTATTCGCCATTCCAAAAATACTGACATTAAAGGTTTCAACAGCATCTGCTATAGCATGTGCCATATTTTCATCTTTAGCAGCCATAACATATAATGAACCATGAGGTTTAATGTGATTTAGAGGCATATCTTGTTCATCTAAAAATGATTTTAAAGCACCAACTTGATACATGATCATACTTTTTATATCTTCTCTTGGCATTTTCATTTCTCTTCTTCCAAATCCTTGTAAATCAGGGAAAGAAGGATGGGCACCAACTTTCACACCATGTTTTTTTGCTAGTGCTACAGTTTTTCTCATATGATTAGGGTCTGAAGCGTGAAATCCACAAGCAACATTTGCTATATCTATTAGTGGCATTATTTCTTCATCATTACCAGCTTTATAAATTCCAAAACTTTCACCCATATCACAATTTAATTTTGTCATAAATTCTCCATTTATATCTGACTTCTTATATGAGGTGATCTAGCGTAAAGAGCTACCATAGGAATAATTAATAATCCTAAGATGAATTGTTGGGCTTCCCAGCTTAAACCCCATCCAATTAGTACTGTTGTTATTATTTGTAAAATAAATACTCCAATAACACTTAATCCGTATCCACCAGAACCACCTAGTAATGAAGTTCCTCCAATAACTACGGCTGCTATTGTTGTGAATAAATATATATCTCCAGCCCCTACATATCCTCCACCACTCCAACCAAGTAGTAAAGCCCCAGTTAATGCAGAGAAAAATCCACTAATTACATAAGCACCAATCCAATAGCCTCTTTCAGAAATTGAAAGTCTTGCTGAAGACAATCTACTTCCACCTAAAGCATATAAATGTCTGCCCCATTTCGTTAATCTTAAAGCAACAATAACCAAAATACTTACTATAATCCAAATAATGATAACTGGAGGTATTGGAAGACCAATAGTTTTTCCACCCATTGATGCTAAATTTTGCATCCAAGCTGGCACGACACCAAAAACTGTTCCTGCTGAAAAAGTTCCCATAGAAACCAGTATTTGAACACCACCTTTAACAAAAAATCCAACACCCAAAGTTAAAATTAAAGCCTGTCCTTGGAGCCTAAAACTTAAAACACCATTCACAAATCCAATTAAAGCACCTAATAATAATATAACTAGACATGCTAACCAAGGTGGGACTCCTTTAGAAATTAATGACATTAATGCTACATTCATAGAGCCAATAACAAAAGGTATTGATAAATCTAACCCACCCAAAAGTGCAACAAAAGTTTGACCAATAGTAGCTAATCCAAGAAATGAAGCAAAGACTAACATCGATTTCATATTCATAGTAGTCAAGAAGCCAGGTATGGTTAAGGATCCAATAATAAATAATCCAATTAAAACAGATATACCAACAAAAACACTTTTAGTTCCCTTTATATATCTACTTATAACACCCATAAAAATTACAAATAAAAGGAAGATTAAAAAAGAAACCAATGTTCTTCCTGAAAAGAAATCATCTGCAACAAAAGATATAAATATAAAAATAATAATTACGCCAAGAAATAATATTGTTTTCCATTTATTTTCTTTAATATTTTTAAAAAAGAAATTTTCTTCTTCTTCCTCATCTTTTATTTTTTCTTCTTTAGGAAATTTAGTAAATATATTTTGTTTTAAATCTTCATTGATCCATCTAACAGAGAAGTGATACCACCCCCACAATATTAATCCAGTTACTGCAATAGAGTAAGTGGCAATATTCATCCAATCTGCTCCATCAAACCAACCAAGCACAGCAGTTCCTATTCCGCAAAGAATTGCAAACAGCAACCCTAATCCTTTAAAGAACAAAAAAGCTGATCTTTTCATTTTACTTTACTTCCTCCCATTGACTTAGCTGTTTATCACGTGCATTTTTTTCTTTGTAGATTGACATAAATTGCCAAACTAATGGAGTAATAGGTATACCTATAACAAATACTGCTAGAATTTTATAAAACGAATATCCAACAGAATAAAAGATTGAAGACCAAAGCAACGCAGCAATAGTAATTATATATATGTAGGGAGCAAATCTTTTATAGCTTGCTTTTTCACCCATATTAAGGAATAAAAAATATTGAAGCAAGAATACAGCTAAAATGCTAAAAGCAAATTGAGAGTACCCAGAGGTTGCTGTTTCATAAAAAATTCTTTTAGTGCCCTCATATTTAACTTGAGATAGATCACCAATATTTAATTCGCTTATAATTCTCGGCTGATAAAGAGTTGGATCGTCAGGAATAAAAGTATTGCCTCCGATAAAATAAGTAGAAATAATTGCAAGAACACCAAATCCAAATATATAGACATTGGTCAAATTTTTTATCCTTGAATGAACAAATGGTGCGGTAATAACAAATAGTAGTAAAACTACTAATATTACACCATACCCTTGAATTCCAAAAAAACTACTATCATTGTTTTGAACTAAATTATTATAAGAAACACCTTTTAGTATAATTAAAGATAAAGCTGCCAGAAAAAATAACAATGCGGTTGATTTAGTTCGAGGACTAAATTGAGGCAGCATTGATATCACAATTAAAGAAGCCATCAGCACAATTCCTGCAAAATAGATTATACTATAACTGGTACCTGAAATAATAGAGCTATCTGAAATACTCGAGAAATAATTTATTTTTTCTAAACTAAAATATTGAGGAGCAGACGTTTCTATACTACTTACTTGATTAGATTGTAGAGTTATTTTTTCCGTATCATTTAATAAATTTTTTTCTTTGTCTTCAGGATCAAAAATTAAGCCAGCAGCTATTATCACAACTATAACTACAAAAGAAATAGTAGCTGGACTTCTATGAGCTGATAGTAAATAAAGTAGCAGAGCAATAAATGCTATTCCTAAGATTACATAAAAAACAATAGTTCCTGGTGTTTCAGTAAACTGAACTACACCATGACCCGCAAGAGAACCACCTTTGGCGGTACCTGTGCCAGTGGTCGTTCCTTCTTCTCCTTCTTCAACAATTATATTTCCTGTTGAGTCTACTTTTCTTACTTTTTGTCCTCTTCTATCTTCTTCTTTTTTTTGATCTTCAATTACTTTTTCAACAACTATTGGCTGATCATAAACTTGATGTAGCACAACAAATAAACCAGCAAATGCCATAAGAATGAAAAAAACCATCACTGACAAACCTTTTGTTACTCTTGTAACATATGGAAGTATAAGACTTACTAATAAAGCAATAACTAATACTGCACCATAAGATAAGTCAGAAACAAAACTTTGAAGCCTCTCAAACCTAAAAGTAACTAAAATATAATTTATAAGATATAAATTTAGAGCACCTAGAATTGCACCAAAAGCACCACCACGACCGCCAGCCAAACTTGCACCTCCTAGAACTAGCGCTGTAATGCCTAACAAAGTATATTTAGTTCCTTGCAAAGGATCTCCAGATCCAACCAAAGCAGTAAAACATATTGCAGAAAGAGCAGCAAAAATTCCAGCTATCATATGAGCTACAATTCTTACTAAATTAATTTTAACACCACTTGTAAAAGCAGCACGTTCATCTGAACCCATTAATTTTAGATGACCCCAAAACGCAGTATGAGTAATTATGTAAAATAATATTGTTGCTAAAATCATTAGAAGAAATATTGGGTTTAAAATAGTAAACCCTTCTCCCCATGGAAGTAGCCAATCAGGAGCTATTCCTCCTGGCCTTGGTAAAATCACGATATTAATTCCTGCAAATGCCAAATATCCTGCTAGTGAAACAATAATGGGAGAAACTCTTACGAAACAAACTATTAAAGCATAAAAAAGTTGCCAAAGTAGTCCCATAGCAATTGCATAAACAAACCATCCAATAGGTGTTTGTAAATATCCTGCTGCATACAACTGAATACTACTTACGTTAATAAAACCCATAAAAGGACCAATGGATAAATCAACTCCACCTCTTCCTGCCATCGCTATAAATGTTAAAGCATATGTAGTCAAAATTAAAGGAGCGGTAAGCATTATTGCACTTCCTATACCTGATTGAGAAACTAGTATTGGACTTCTTATTAGAGCAAAAATTAGTAAAGCAAAAAAAATGAAAATTGGAACCATTAAATACTTATTTGATGAAGTATCTACGCTAGATCTATAAGTTTTTTTTAATTTTTCTATTGTTTCCATATTATTTAATCAAAATAAACAACTTTTATTTTTTCTATTCCAACTTTATTTTTTAGTTTTTTTTCGCTTTCTTTTAATTTTTTATAATCAATAATTTTAACTTTACTGTTTTGGTCTTTTTTAACCTCTTCTTTTTTTTTTGTTCGAATTATCCTGTTAAACTCATCAAAGTCGTTTGAGGTATAGCTTAATTTAGAGCTTATATTTTCTTTCTTTTTTTGTTCTGTATTATTTTCGTATTCAGAAAAATTATTAAGATGATCAAATTTTTGAAAATCTGATAAACTATAATAGTTTATCTCTTTTTCTTGCTCAACTTCGTTTAAGAAAGATAAATTTTTATCTGTTTTTAGAATATTATTAAAATAATTTTTATCAGAATTAGAGTATTTGACATTATATCTTTTAGGTTGTGTATTATCTTTAATATTAGTATTAAACTTTCTGAAATCATCTAATTTTTCAAAATTAACTTTGTCTACGTCGTTATAATACTTATTTTTATTTTCTTTTTTCATTAAAAAGTTTTAATCTTTATTTTAGTTTTATTTTTATCATTATTTTTGTTCTCAAAATTTAGTACTTTTATTATTTTCTTGTCTGTCATTTTTTTCTTATAAATTGGCTCATTTGGATTAGGTTTTGATGATAAATTTGATTTACTTGAAATAGTTGTTTCACCAACACCAGCAGTTTGACCAAACATTCCCTCAAGCAAAGTATCTGCATTAATTCTTTCATTCTCAAAAATATCAAATATTGTTCCATTTCTAAAAACCATAACTTTAGGACACAATCCAATAAATTCCTCTAATTCACTAGATAGAAAAACAACTGTATTTCCTTCTTCAACATAAGTTCTTAAATGAATGTATAAATCTCTTTTAGTGCTGACATCTATACCTCTAGCTGGATCATTTAAAATGAGAACTTTTGGATGTTGTGCAAATGATCTCGCGATCATAACTTTTTGTTGATTACCTCCACTTAGCGAACCAATTAGATTATCTCTTGGACCAGTTTTAATACTTAATCTTTCTACCTCCCAATCATAAATTCCATTTAATTCCATCCAATTTACGAAACCTAAGAAACCTGCTTTACTAGTTTTTTTATAAAGAGGGACTACTAAATTTTCATATATACTTAAGTTAGGAAGTATTCCTTCTTTTTTACGATCACCCGAAACAAAAGATATTCCATTTTCTTTAGCGCTATCTAGTGAATTATATTTTGTAAATTTTTCATTAGTATCTAAAATCTCTAAAGTACCACCATAAGATTCTTGCACACCTGCTAAAATTTTAACAAAGTCATCTTGTCCATTTCCATCCAAGCCTGTTACACCTACTATTTCTCCTTTTTTAACTTCAAAATTAACTGGTTTACTATTTGGCCAAACCACTAGATTTTCTGCCCTCATTACAACTTTGTCAGTTTTAGTTGCCATTGCCACAGATGTAGATTTTTCTCCAGTTTCTTCTCTTCCTGTCATTAGGCCTATTAAATTTTTTTCATTAAGGTCTTTTTTTTCTAGTACACCAACGTCTTTACCGTCTCTCATAACAGTTGCTTTATCACTAATTCTAACTAATTCAGCAATTCGGTGGGTAACGATAAATATTGCAACACCTTTATCTCGTAATTCTCTCATTTTTTTAAATAATCTTTCAGTTGAGTCAAAATCTAAAGCAGCAGATGATTCATCAAGTATTAATACTTTTGTATTATCTCTTAAAAACGCTCTAGCAATTGTAATCCAAGCTTTTATAGGAAGTGATAAATTAAAAGCTTGTGTGTAAGGATCAACATATTCTCCGACAAGATCTTCCATAACTTCTTGGGCTTTTAATACTTTTTCTCTTTGAGTTAAATTTTTGAACCAAAAGTCATCTGAGCCAACAAATAAGTTATCTACAACAGAAGATTCTTCCGCTATCATTACTTCTTGAAATACTGTTGCTATCCCCATGTTTCTGGCCATTACAGGAGAAGTTGGAGTTTGTCCAAGTACAGAAACTTTACCTTTATCTATAGGTAAAACCCCAGACATTACTTTTGCTAATGTACTTTTACCACACCCATTTCCGCCAACTATTGCGTGAATCTCACCAAAATTCGCATTAAAATTTACTCCATTTAGAGCTTTTGTTACACCAAAATATTTGTGGACATCTTGGACATAAATATCGCCTTGAACATTTTTAGATTTTTCAGACAACACCTCTTTAGAGGTGTTGTCTTCTATATTTTTTTCTGCACTCATACTTAATTAAAAGTATTAGTGAGATTTTGGATCGTATTTTGTAGGATCGCTTGGATTCTCAAAGAATGCTTCTACATATTCTTTAGGAGCCCATTTATCCATTCCTGGATTATCCCAACCAGTAGAATTTCTATCACAGTCTTCATTTAAGATTTCTGAGATTTCATCGAAATTCTTTGTAGCAGGACCAACTAATATAGATTGAATCAAAGGACCTTGACCTTGCAAAGTTCTAATCATTACATCCATACCTAGTTCCACTTCATCTCCTGGAGGCCATGCATATATTGCTTCATCAATATATCCTGGATTTTGTCTCCAATAACATAGAGCACCCAACTCACCACCTAAAGCAATTGGTGGAATTGGATCAAGCCCAGATTGAAGTAAAGCTTGTAAAGTTCCAGTTTCTCCAGATGATTGAACTGCAATTCCGTCAACTTTTTTTGTATTAGTTGATAACCATTGCGATAGTTCTTTCTGAGCAACTTGTGAAGTCCAGTTGTGAGCTAATTGTCCAACAACATTTACGTTAGGATATTCATCTAAAGCTGCTAATACCCCTTTGTTTTGTTGATCAGATGCTGAATAACCAGGTATTCCTTCGATAACTATTACATTACCTTTTTCTCCAATAAGTTCTGCCATCCAAGCACCAACATAATAACCAACTAATCTATAATTAACTGATGTATTGATTGAGTATGGTGATGTTGTAAAACCTGTAAAAGAAAGTGTAGGTATACCTTTTTCCCAGCCATATTTAATAGTAGTGTTAAGAGCAGTTATGTTTGAACAACAAATAATAATTGCATCAACTTTTCCACCATCTATCATTTGTCTCATTTGCTGAATTTGCAAAGAGTCATCTAGATTAGATTGAGTAATTACAATTTCATCAACCATTCCTAAAGCTTTCCATTTAGGATAAACAACTTCCATTAAACGTTCCATTGCACCTTTACGCCAAGTATTTCCAGCGTAAGTACTAGCATAGCCAATAGTCCAAGGTGGTTTTCTAGGACTTTTCCAGCCCTTCATAACAGCTGGACCTAGAGGCTGATCTTTGTCCATAAAGTCCATGTTATAAACATAATCTCTCATTTCCTTAGGAACTTTTTTTAGACACTCTGTGCATAATTCTCCTGCAGAGGCTGTACTAAAAATTCCTAGAAACCAAGAAAAAATGATAACATAGATAATTTTACTTATTTTCATGTTTTTCTCCCCTTATTATTATTAGTATTATAATTATTATTTTATTCTCTCATGTATAAAAAAAATTTTCTAGTAGTATATAAACTACTCTTTTTTATATATACTTTTTATAAATAAATTTTCGTTTGTTTTATGAGTAAAAAATATACTAAGCTCACAAAAATAATTATTGAAAATATATTCTATTAATAGTTGAATCTATTTTATTTTTTAACATTAATAATAAAATTAATATGAAAAATTTTTTTTTAGTTTTTGGTCTTTTCTTATTCATTACAACTAATGTACAAGCTAAATATATTTTAGAGCCTGCAAACTGTACCTTAAAAAAAAAAAATGATTGTGGGGCCTATCTTTATAATAATAAAACTGGGGCAACTTATTTCTGCAGCATTACAAAATGTGAAGAAATTATGCCAGCACTTGAAGAAGGTACAGTAGAGGAAGTAGTAGGATCTAAAGATTCTAAAAAATCTAAAATTCCAAAATTTAAAAAGAAGAAAAAGAAATCTAAAATTCCAAAATTTAAAAAATCTGAATAATTTTATATTAATTTTTTGATTTCAATTTTTTAGTCTCAGAGATAGTTATTTCTATTGCAGATCTAATTTCGTTACAAAAATTAAGATCATCTCCGATAAAAGTTCCTTTGATAAAACTTTGTTTAGCTACTCCATTTTCTTTCATGAAATCCATATAGTCTGAAGTTTGGGCAGTTACACTATTCATAAATTCTTTCTCAACATCTTTATAGTTCATTTTTTTTATTTTTGACAAAGTAAGAATTCCAAAAGGGTATAAATAGTTTGCTGTTTCAAAAAAACTTTTTGATAAATCAGGATAATCTTTTTTTGTTATTTCTGTTATGGCTGAATTTAAAGAAACACAACTTCTAATAATTTTGTATGTTAAATTATCATCTTCTAGAAGTTCTTGTAAGTTATAAAAACCTAGTCGTTCTACTTTTTTACCAATTAAAGGAGTACACATAAACATTAGAACAATTATTATTTTTTTCATATTATGATTTGTAACTTGGATCTTCTTTATCAAGTATTTTTCTTATTTCTTTTAAATGTTGTTCACCCATATTGACTGGATAGTTTTCCCATTCTTGAGCTGTTTTTTCAGCTACATTTGAATTTACTATTTTTAATTCTTTATTTGTTGATAATGCAGTTATGTATGTTTCACAAGCTTTTTCAAAATAATACAATTCATCGAATGCTTCAGCTACGGTTTGTCCAACTGTCAATATTCCATGATTAGCTAAAAGCATTGAACGATTGTTACCAATAGCAGCTGCCATTTTATTTGATTCTTCTTCAAACCCTAAACCACCAAAATCATTATAGATGGCAACACGATTATAAAAACGCATTGTATTTTGATCGATTGGTTCTAATTTTGGATTTTTTAGTGCTGATAAAGCAGTGGCATATTTTGAGTGAACGTGAAGAATACACCTTGCGTGAGGAATTTTTTTATGAATTGTTCCATGTATATGTAATGCGGTAGGATCAACTAATTCTGGATTTTTTTTGATTTCTTCAATTTTATTTTGTTCTACTAAAATCATATCACTAGCTTTTATTGAGCTAAAATGTAATCCAGAACCATTGACATAAAAATTGTTAGAATTTGGAAGACATACGCTAAAATGATTAGCTATACCTTCGTTCATATTCAGTTTTGCAGTCCATCTAAATACTGCAGCTAAATCTTGTTTTAATTCACTTATTTCCATTTTTATTAATCCAGAGTATATTTCTTAATATTAAAATGAACAATAAAGTATTCGTATCATGTGCTGTAACTGGATCTGGAGATACTGCCAGTAAACATCCTGATTTACCAAAGACTCCAGAACAAATTGCTAAAGCAGCTATAGAAGCCGCAAAAGCTGGAGCAGCTATTGCACATATTCATGTTAGAGAGAATGATGGAACGCCTAGTAGAAAGCTAGAATTATATAAGGAAGTTGTAGATAGAGTTCGTTCAAGTGAAACAGATGTTATATTAAACTTAACAACTGGTATGGGGGGTGATCTAGATATTGGGCAGGGAAAAAACCCATTAGATTTTGGACCTATGACAGATATGGCGAATGTAATGGAGAGAATTGCAAATGCTGAACAGTTTCTTCCTGAAATTTGTACATTAGATGCAGGAACTTTAAATTTTGGTGATAGTTCAACAATTACAGTTAATACACCAAACGATTTAAGAAAAGCAGCAAAAAAATTAAAAGAAATTCAAGTAAAACCAGAAATAGAGGCATTTGATTTGGGAAATATGTGGTTTGGAGCACAATTATATAAAGAAGGTTTGTTAAGTGATCCACCAATGTTTCAAATGTGTTTAGGAATTCCTTGGGGCGCACCAGCAACGACTTTAGCAATGCAAGCAATGAAAGATATAATGCCAAAAGAAGGTGTTTGGTCTGGATTTGCTATTTCACGAAACGAAATGCCTTTTGTTGCTCAGACCGTATTAATGGGTGGAAACCCAAGAGTAGGGCTTGAGGATAATTTATATTTATCTAAAGGTAAACTAGCAACAAATGCACAATTAGTGGAAAAGGCTATAAGAATTATTGATGACCTTGGTTACTCTACAATGACACCATCAGAAACAAGAGATAAACTTAAACTTACCAAACATAAATAAAATTCATGACAACTAAGATAAATAAAGTTGCAGTGATTGGTACTGGAGTTATTGGTGCAGGCTGGATTATTAGAATGCTAGCGCATAATAAAAAAGTTTCAGCATTTGATTTAAATATAAAACAAAAAGAAATATTAGTTAAAGAAGTTAAAAGATCACTTCCATTTGTAAAAAAACTTTTTAAAAAAAAATTAATTAATTTAAAAAACTTAAGTTTTAAAACATCATTAACAGAAACATTAAAAGATGCAGACTTTATTCAAGAATGCGTAACTGAAAATTATAAATTAAAAACAAAATTAATGACAGATATAGGAAAACTTTCTAAAAGTAGTGCTATTATATCTTCAAGTTCATCAGGGTTATTGCCATCCATTATCTTTTCAAAGTGTAAAAACCCCCATAGAGGAATTATTGGCCATCCATTTAATCCAGTTTATATGTTGCCTGCAGTTGAAATTGTTCCTGGAAAAAAAACATCTAAAACAATTTTAAAAAGAGCTAATAATTTTTATAGATCTATATCAATGAATCCTATTGCTATAAAAAAAGAATTACCAGGATATTTAGCAGATAGGTTGCAAGAGGCGTTATGGAGAGAGGGATTACATATTATTAATGAAGGCTATGCAACAACAGAGGATTTAGATAGAGC
>CACGJS010000016.1 GCA_902573385.1 uncultured Pelagibacteraceae bacterium
GGTGAATATGAATTATATCAAATTTGTTTTTTTTCATAAACTTATAAACCTTTAAAAAAAAGGAAATATTTTTTTGAAAGGGGATATGATGAATAACATATTTATTTTTCAGAAGTTCTTTAGCAAAAACACCTTTTTTTTCACCAGTTGATAAAACATGGAGCTCAATTCCACTTTTAATCCATATTTTTGCAGCACAAGCAACCATTAACTCTGCTCCAGAATAATTTAATTCATTTAATATATGTAATATTTTCATTTAAAATTTATCAAGATCTATAATTTGATCACAGTATTTTAGCGTAGATAATCGATGTGTTATAAAAATCACTGTTATTTCTTTATCTAAATCACTTATCGAGCTCATTATTGATGCTTCTGTGTCTGTATCTAGTTGATTGGTTGCCTCATCAAATAGTATAATTTTAGCTTTTCTATAAAGTGCCCTTGCAATTCCAATTCTTTGTCTTTGCCCACCTGATAATTTTACACCTCTTTCTCCAACGCGGGTTTCATATTTTTCTGATAAACTTTCAATAAATTCTATCAAGTGAGCTTGCTTAGCTACTTCTTTAATTTTTTTCATATCTATGTCTTTAGGGTCAATACCTATTGCAATATTTTGGGCTATCGATACATCATTCAAGAAAATTACCTGTGGAATAACAGAAATGTTTTTATACCAAGAATTTTTGTTTTGATCATTAATTACTACGTCATCAATTATCAACTGGCCATCTGTTGGATTTAAAAGACCAACTATTAAATGACCAAGTGTAGTTTTTCCACTACCAGTTGTTCCTTTGATACCTATCTTGTCTCCTTTTTTAATTTCTAAGTTAATATTTTTTAATATTAACTTTTGACTTGGATTGAATGAAAAATTAACATTTTTAAGTTTAATTGATTCTTTAAGAGTTATTTTCTCATTTAATAATGCATTAGTAGTCTCAATTTTTGAAGAATCTAAAAGATCTAAAACATCTAATAGATTTTTCTTAGAACCCATCATTGTAGTTGCATTGTTGTGAATACGATTAATTAAAGGTAAAACTTTTTGAGCAGCAAATCCCAAAGCAGCCAAAACAGTCAAGTCTAAAATGAAGTCATTTTTGTTTTGATTAAAGTAACTTATTAAGAGGACAAGTAATAATAAAGCTACAAACTCTAAATATATTCTTGGAGCTTCCGATAAATTTTTTATATCAGCTAAATTTTTAGCAATCTTATAAGAAGAATTATCGAATTTTTTTGTAAAAATATTTTGAAGTGAATAGAGAATAGTTTCTTTTATATAGCCAATAGAGTCTTGAAAAATATTTATAATTTCATCCTGGTTTATTGATATTTCTTCTGAAATTTTTTCAAGTCTTTTTTTCTTATATATGAATAAGACTATAAAAAAAATACCTACTATTCCTATAATGGATAAGGTTATTAGTGGATCAACTAAAATTAATACCGTTAAAATAAATATTGAGATCATTAGAGCGCTTAAAATTTGAAGAATACAATTGATAAAAACTGCAACAGAAGTTGTTTTTTGTGTCATGCTACTCATGACTAAGTTTGAATTTTTTTTTAAATGGTAATCATAATTTTGATTTATATTATATTTAAATATCTTAGATTTAAAATCGGCCTCAGTTAATACTGTAATTTTATTGGATAAATGTAAAAAAGATCTTTTAATAATAAAGCTAATCACAAGTACAGATATAAAAACCACTGTTATGGGAAAGAAGAGTTTCTCTTTTGTTGTAATATTAAAAAAATTAATAAAAAAACTAAATTTAGGATTTGAAAAAAAAATTTCAGGATCTAAAAAAACCCCTATAAAAGGAATTATTGAAGCAAGACTTATAGCTTCAGCAAAAGATAAAAGTAACATTAAAATTAACAATAAAAATAATTGTCTTTTCCTTTGTAGCGATAAATGAAAGCTTAACCTATTTATTGAATTAAATAGATTTTCATTTTTTCGATTATATTTATTTGGCATAAATTTTAAGGTTTAAATTAATATAGATATTATATTATTACAAATTATCAGAACTTTCCCTTTAAATTAAATAGAATAGGTAAATATTAGGTAATTTATTTGCCTCTTAGTAACTGTTATAAGGAATGATATATGACGAATCAAAAAAGTCAAAAACTTGATAAATAATAATATGCGTATATATCAAAAAAATATGTTCTTAAGAATAATTATAATATTTTTATTTATTTCAAGTTGTACAAATTCAACTGGTTTTAAAACGGAACCAAAAGGTACTAAACCTAAAGAAATAGGTTTAGAGCAAACTGGAGTTACATTAGATTTCTATAATTTAAATAAGATTAATACGGCGTCACTTCCAAAGTTTGAAGATATAAAAAAAAATAAAGATAAAAATTTAACTGAGCTGATGAAAGAAAATAAATATTATTATTCTATTGGCCCTGGAGATGTAATTAATATAGCAATTACAGATATTGATGATATTGACGGTTCTTATACTATTAGCCCAACAGGAGACGTAACTATTCCATATGTTGGTCAAGTTGTAATAAATGATAAAACTAAAGAAGAAGCTCAAGCATTTATTAATGACGTTCTTAAGACTTATTATCAAGAGCCTGAAACAATTGTTAAAATTGAACAGTATAACAGTGCATATGTATATATTACTGGAGCAATAAATCGTCCTTTATCAATTTTACTTTCAGAACAACCACTTAAAATAATAGATGCCTTAATAAAAGCAGGATACATAAAAGATCAAAAAAGTTATATGAAAACTGCATTACTAAGAAGAGGTAGTGAGGTTTTTGAAATAGATTTATATGAATTATTAAATAAAAATAATACTGATCTAGATATTTATTTAAGGAAAGATGATGTGTTGCATGTATCAGAGTCTGATGCAGATCAGGCTTATGCTTTTGGTGAGTTTACAACATCAGGACCTATTTCAGTTTATAAAGATTTAACTTTAACAGAATTATTGGGAACAAAAGGTATTAATAAAGCTACCGCTAAAACAAAAAACATTTATGTATTAAGAGAAGATTTAACAAAATATTTACATATTGATATATTTTCAATTAACCTGAATAATCCAGCTGCTTTTATTGCAGCAAATAATTTTTATATTTTACCTGATGATATTGTTTACATACCTCAAACAAAATTAGTAAAATGGAACAATGTTATTAGTCTCTTAACACCAACAGAGACTTTATTTAAGACTTATAAACCTTATATAAAAGAGCAAGACAATTGGTACATAAAAAATACTAGCGAAGTGAAAGATTAATAAAAAAAATTATAATTAAGATATATTTTTTTTAAAATTAACTAGTCCAATAGATAAAATAGTCATTAATAGAATTAGTATACCTGGAGTATGTAATGAAAAGTCTACTAAGCTTTGAATAAATAAAGTTATAATTAACAGAGACAATAGTATAAATCTTGCAAATTGTTTTTTCTCATTAATATCTTTTATTATTTTTCTAAAATAAGAAATATACAATAAGGATAATGCAGAAATACCTAAAAGCCCAATTTCTCCTAAAAGTTCTACTCCATCGTTATGGGCACGATCAGCAAGATAGTTAGAAAAATTTTCTGGCACACTGTAAAAAATTTTAAAAATTTGTCCAAAAGCTTCACTACCATAGCCAAATAGCCAAAAATTTTTAAATTGTTCAATTCCAAAAGATTGTAAATCTAGTCTTATAGTTTCTTTTAAAACTGAGGTTTCTGCATATCTTTCAATTAATTTAGCATTACCAAAAAATATCCCCATTATAAAAACATCGAAAATTAAAATAAAAATGATTACAGTTGATAAAGGATTAATATATTTCTTAAAAGAAATTTTAGAATAAAATAAAAAAGATAATAATATCAAAATATAGCTAAAGTTTGCTGCTCTAGACCAAGTAGTTAAAATTCCAATACTTATAAAGATTACAAAAATCCTTATAAAAAAAATTTTGCTTTTTATTTGTTCAGCAAAATTAAAATTCACTATTTGATTTTTTTGAAAAAAAATTACTATGTAATAAAGACTTGAAAAAGCACATAAAAATAAAAATGTTCCAAAAACTGATCTATTTACAAATAATCCAGTACTTGCATTTAGGTAGTGAATTTTTTGAATTAAAAGGTTTGATGGGTTTCCTATTAACATCCAATATGTAGCAAAAATTGCATGACAAAAGCCTAACACACACAAAAAAAACAGAAATTTCATTAAATATTTGCTTCTATTAAATAAAACTGGAAATGTTAAAAAAATTATAAAAAAATTGATACAATTCAGAATTCCAAAATAAGAGTTGCTTGGATCAATACTTAAAGACCAAAATTCTTTATCAATTTTTATAGAAGTGTATAAGTTGAAGTTATTAGGAGCTATGACTTCAATTAATCTCAAAGGAAGTGGTATTATTTGTATTATTAAATAGCTTATATATAAAAAAAAAAAAATAAAAAAAGTTTTATTATTGATATAATTTTTTTTTATCATTTCAAAAATTTGTAAATTTTTTAAACATAATAAAAAAAAAATAACAAAAGAAACAGACGAGACTTGAACTATCAAATGATTGATACTTGCATTTAAACTTACAGTAATAGCCAAGATAATTAGAAATAAATTTTGTAAAGTATTTTTACTTAAAAGCATTAAATACAAATATTGTTAGTTGGTGATACACAAGTACTATCTTGAGATATATCCATATTAAAAGTTTTATTATTTGTTGTAGCTCCTGCATTTATTGAAGCCTGAAATTCAAAAGAATATGTTGCTGCATTAAATAAACTTGGAGCTATACCAGAAATTAAATTTCCAGAAATAGTTATACCCGTTCCAGCAAGATTAGTTTCTGAATTTCCTGTATTGTTTACTGAAATAAACGTATAAGTAATATCTGAATCTAGACTTGCAGTAGCTTCAATTGCTTTATCAATAGTATCTCCAGCATCTACACCTGGTAATGTTTCTGCTGTGGTAAAAGTTATAGTTTCCCCACCACCACTAGCATCTACTTGTGGGAAGGTAACTACTAAATCTTCATCATTACCATTATCATCTGTTGCAATAAAAGTAACAGTAGTTGAAGTTGCATTTATCATAGTTGGAGTTCCAGAAACAACTCCATCCATTAAATCCAACCCCATAGGTAAAGATCCACTATAAGTATAAGTTATAGTACCTGTTCCACTAGCATCTAATGCTACAGAAGAAATAGGATCATCTACCGTTAAAGTTGATGGAAAATCTGTATCTAGTGTTATCCATGTAACTGTTCCTCCACCACTAGCATCTACTTGTGGGAAAGTCACAATTAAATCTTCTGTATTACCTTCCATATCAGTTGCAGTAAATTCAACAGTAGTTGATGTTGCGCTTTGTGTAGTTGGGGTTCCTGAAAGTATCCCTGCTGCCAGGGTTAGTCCAGGAGGTAAAGTCCCGGTATAATCATAAGTAATTGGTTCCATTTCTCCATCAGCATCTAATGCTACAGAGGAAATAGGATCGTCCACCGTTAAAGTTGATGGAAAATCAGTATCAAGTGTTACCCAAGTTACACCTCCACTACCAGTAACACTAAATGTCAAAGCTTCAGTTATTTGAAAAGTACTATCTGTTGCGTCTTCTACTTTTATCTCTGAGTTATAAGTTCCAGCGGTTGTAGGAGTTCCAGAAATAAGACCGGTTGCTGTATCTAAAGTTACACCTGGAGGCAAACTTGAAGCAGAATAAATTACTCCATTAGCTGCTGGGACTGAAACTGCTTCAGCACTTATGCTTATATTAGAACTTGTAGTATAAGTTCCTGAAGTTGTTGGGGTAGTAATCCAGTTAGGATTACTAATACCACTTGCAGCATTTATTATTGGAAAAGAAACAGTCAGAGTTTCACTATCACCTTTACTATCTGTTGCTACAAAGGTAACAGATGTTTCTGTAGCTCGAACATTTTGAGGAGTTCCGGATACTACTCCTGCTACTAGAGAAATTCCATTTGGTAACATTGCATCATCAGTATATGTAATAGTTCCTGTTCCAGAAGCATCTAATGTTATTGAAGAAATTGCTGTTCCTTTAGTCATAGTAGATGGAAAATCAGCTTGTGTAGTTGTCCAAGTAACACCACCACCACTAGCATCTACTTGTGGGAAAGTAACAACTAAATCTTCATCATTACCGTATATATCTGATGCTACGAAAGTAACTGTAGTTGAAGTTGCATTTGTCATAGTTGGAGTTCCCGAAACTATTCCACCAGCTAGAGTTAAACCCATAGGTAAACTTCCATTATAACTATAAGTGATAGCACCTGTTCCTGATGCATCTAGTGTTATAGAAGAAATAGGATCGTCTACCGTTAAAGTTGATGGAAAATCTGTATCAAGTGTTATCCATGTAACCGTTTCACCGCTTCCATCAGATTCTACTTTTGGGAATGTAACATATTTAGTTTGTGAACCATTATCGTCTATTGCTGTAATCATTACACTAACGGAATAAATATTTTCGGTTGTTGGTGTTCCTCTAATATATTCTCCATCAACATATAATCCATCTGGCAAGTTTGAAGCAGTAAAACTTAAAGGTCCTGTTCCTGAAGCATCTAAATACATATCAGTCATTTCATTATTTACTGTTAATGATGTGGGTCCATAAATATATGATGCCCATTCAGGTCCAAACTCGTTTCCACCACCACCTGCATCATCAGAATCTACTTCTGGAAAAGTAAGATTTATACTTGTGGTACGTCCATCTTCATCACTAGCAATAATAGTTATAGTACTTGGTGAAAAAGTTTGAGTATCTGGAGTTCCCATAATTTCATCACCCATTACATATAAACCTGTAGGTAAGTTTCCTGTAATAGTAAAAGTAACATTCCCAACTCCTCCTGATGTATAAAGATATATTGGTGTAATTGTATTATTAACAGTTAAAGTTGCCGGAGGGTAAGGAGTTGACATGAATGAAAAACTATCTCCACCACCACTATTATAGCCTCCACTATTATCTTCAATAATATCAAAAGTTAAACTTGCGGTAGCAAAATTTCCAGAATCCATTATATCAGTAGCTGTAATAGTAGAGTTCCAAATACCAGGACTAGTTGGAGTTCCAAAAATCATACCACTCGTATAATCTAAGGTTAATCCATCAGGTAAATCTGAAGCTGAATAAACTATTTGATTCATAGATGAGGCAGTTCCAGTTATACTTATATAACTACTTGTAGAATAAGTACCGGTTGTAGAAGGGAAAGTTATCCAAGATATATCACCAGCAGCATATGTTGTTGTATCTGCAGCTGTTGCTGTCGCAGCAGCAGTATTATATTCTGCAGTTGTGTTCATATATAAAGATGCTGCAGTCATATAAGCAGGGTCAATATCTTGCGCCATATTTTCATAGAGACTTTGATTTGTCGAAGCCATTGCGATTATTGCTTCAGCTCCTTCATCGCTATCAGCTAAAGTTGTAAAAACTTCACTAGTTAACGTTTCATCTTCTGAATCTGCTATATTATAAAAAACCATTTCAATAATTTCATCATTTCCTGAAGACTCTATTATATTTGCAATAGCTTCAGAATCTTCAGCTGATACATTGTCCAATGCGACACTCATCATGTCATCAACAAGATTCTCTTGTTCTTCATATAATATATCAATTATTTCTGAATCATATTCACTTAAACTACTCATTAGGTCTAAAGCAAAATTGACATCTTCATTTTGATCATCGAAATTACTTTTTTGTTCAGTTACAACTGTCTCAAAAATTAGTGCAGCTGTAGACTCATCAGCAGATGAAACTAATTGTGCCATAGTATCCATTGTAGTATCATCTGAGTAAGTCATCATGTCTTGAAAAACTTCTGTTTTAAATTCTTGAAGGTCAGGATTATTTTCTATAGTAGTGGCAATACCTAATTCTTCCGAAGCTTGTTTTGCTGCCAACCTAGCAGCTTTTCTAGCTGCTTTTCTTTCTTGTTTTGCTGCTAACCTTGCAGCTTTTTTTTCAGCTTTAATTCTTTGTCTTTCAGCTTTTTTTGCTGCTTTTGCTGCTTTCCTTTCTTCTTTTGATAATCCTTTTTTTGATAATTTTTTTGTATCTATTGCAGCGTCTTCAGTATTTTCTAAAGCAATGTCGTCAGTAGGTTCTTCTTCTTCGATACCAGTATCTTCAAAATGATCAAAAATATCAAAATCGTCTTCTATGAAAGTTTGCATAACATCATCAATTAATTCTGGATTAGTTTCCATCATAGTTTCCATCATAAACATTGCGCTATCACCCTCACTATTCATCATAAGTTCTGCTGTAACTTCAGCTGCAGTTTGATCGCTATTGTTAATAATTTCAGAAAAAATTTGACCTTTTAAATCGTCATAAAAGTTAGCTTGTTCAGTCATCATGTTTTCTGGATCTTCACCAGGTGTAAATTCTACATCTGTACCTGGTAATGGAAGAAAAGGATCATTTTCTGGTGTAAAAAAAAGTGGATCATCGCCTGGTGTTGGAATAAAAGGATCATCACCTGGAGTTGTAGAAAATGGATCAGTTTCTGGCATTATATAAGGATCATTTTTTGCAGTTTCTATATGATTAAAAATATCAAATTCTTGTTCTGCTAAGCTTTCATAAACAGTAGTTATCATCTCACTGTTATTTTCCATCATTGAACTCATTAAATAAGCTGTATTTTTTCCACTAGTTAGTTGCATCATGTCTGCAATCATTTCAGAGTCTTCTTCATCAGCATTTGCAAATGCAGTTTGAGTAAAATTAGCCATTATAGAAGGGTCTTCTTGCATATAGGAGTCCATTTTATCAGAAGCAACTTCAGTAAATGTTGCAAGAACGTCCATAGCTAAATTTCTTTCATCATTAGGTGCTGGTTCAATATTTGTTATTTCATTCATCATATAGGTACCCATTTCAGTGTCACTAACTGCCATCATCTGAGCCATAGTGTCAGCAACAAAGTCACTTTCGTCTTGAATCATTTCAGTTACAATTGTTTCTCTTAAATTCTCAAAATTTCCTGTTTCTGCTGTTGAGACGTGAGAAAAGATATCAAATTCTAGCTCTACTATCTCAGTCATTAATAACGATGCATTTGCAGCGTTAGTTTCCATCATATTTTCCATAAGATCCATTGACTGATCAGAGTCTGAGTTAATTATAATCTCAGATAATAAACTTAAGTCTTCACTAGATTGTTCAACTACATATTCCAACTTAGATTGTTTTAAGCCAAGTAATTCAGCTTTATAAGCTTCAACGTCGGCTAAGTCCGCAATTCCATCACCATTCGCATCTGGAATAGTACCATCTGCTAGTTGTTTTGTTATAGCTCTTTCAATATTTTCTTCACTTTTAGTTGCAGAATTTATTGTAACTTCTTTAATTTCTTCTACTACCTGTTCTTTTTCTTCTTCGGTCATTTGTGTTTCTTCAATAGATTCAACAGAAGTAGTAATAGCTGAAGTATCACCAGCAGTTAAAGCTGCTTGTTCTTCTTCTGTAAAATTAAGAGAAACACCAGAGGCACTATCTGAAATAATTTTAGTTTCATTACTTCCCTCAATTCCTATTTCTAGTGTTCCAAGATTACCAGTTGAGTCTTCTATAAGTGTTACACTTTTATTTCCTTCAGAGTTCTGACCAACCGCAAGAGTACCATTAAGTTTGATATCCATTCCAGAAAGTTTAATTTTCATCGTTCCTTTTTTATTTTTTGCAATAGAACCAGATTCAAATGAAAATTTTCCATCAGGTATAGACAAAATAAAAGAAGGTTTAGAAGAATCCTTTTCAAATTCTTTTATAGAAAATTCTGATTTACCTTTTAATGTTAAAAGTGAATTATCAATAAAAGAAATAATGATTGAAGAACCTACATCAACTTCAATTTTATCGTTTATAAAAATTTGATCAAACTCATTTAACTTTATAGTTTCATCACCTTTGTTTATAACTGCATTACCTTCAAGAGTATCAACAAATCCTATAAATTTTTCTTCTGCATTAGAGTTTGTGAAAAAAAAGAAAATAGATAAAATTAATAGTAAATTAATTTTTATTTTGATAAGATAAGTTGTGTTTTTAAATAAGTACATTAGCAAACTGTTAATAGTTTTTTTAATTATAATCTCTTTTTACAATATTTTCTCCATTTTTATATTGTTGTTTAGCTCTAAAATAGATGGTTATTTCGGAAAAACACTAAATTATTTACCTTACAAATATTCAATTTTTTTTCAAAAGCCATTATTGTACTCAAAGAAAGACATTCAAGCCAATAACTCTAATAGTAAAAAATTATATTATTTGGTGAGTAGTACAGAAAAAAAATCTGTATTAGATTATCTTTATTGGGAATTTAAAATGCTTCATCAAATTAACAATCAAAGTTCAAAAAGAGAATTTGAAAAAAATTTCATTAATCTTGCAATTCTTTCAAAAAATAATGAAAATAAAAAAAAATTAATTAGACTTTATTATTTAAGAAATGTTCCAAGATTTAGCAAGGAAGTAGCTGATATTATAACTTCCAAATAATAGCGCTAGATATTGTATGTTATTCAAAATTACATCTATATAGAGTCAAAATATAAAAAACAACTTGTAAGGGAATCTTTTTTAAGTAAAGATTCGATCAAACATAATTAAAGCTTTAAAAATAAAATAAATGGAAAGTAAAAGTTTATTACATAAATTAGAAAATATTAATGAGCAATTAAACTTAGCTCATTACTGGATAATTATTTTAAAGTATAGGCGAATACTTTTTTTAGCTCCATTACTTTTTGGCTTGTTAGGTTTTTTTGTATCATTAAATATTAATCCAATTTTTCAAAGCCAAGCAACACTAGTTATTGAAGAGTCGACTAAAAATATTGTAAATATAGAAGAAGTATACTCTGGAGATTCTCCAAGAACTGGTTTCCGAAATCTTAATTATATTAATAACCAAATTCAAATAATTGAAAGTGATGAAGTAATAAGTTCAATTTTATCATCAGAAAAAAATAAGAAAAAAATAAATAAATTATTCAAAAAATTACCAGAAAATTTTGTTTTAAAAAATAAAATTTTTAGTTTTATCAAAAGAGAAAACTTCAAAAATGATGAAAAAAAAATTAACATTAAAGGGTATATAAAATCAAATTTAAAAGTTTCTCAAATAAGAAATAGCGATGTAGTTAATATTACCATGAATTCAGGGAATGCTGAGTTAGCTAAATTTATGCTTGAACTTGTAATTGATTCTTACTTAAAATACGACGTTGATACAAAAGTTAAAGTAACAAATTATGCCAATCAACAAATTAATATAAGACTTTCTAAACTCTTGGAACAAATGGAAATAGCAGAGCAAAAATTATTGAATTATAAAAAAGAAAATAATTTAATTGATATTGGTGATATTAAAGATTTAAAAATTGAACAAATTAAATCTGTTTCTAAAAGAATTATAGATGCCAATAGAGAACTTCAAAAAAAACAAAATGATTTAACCGCAATTAGGCTTGCAGATGGAAACGTTGAAGAGCTTTTAGCTATCGCTGACTTAAGAAGTAAAAAAGAAGTAGATGAAATTAGAACAAATATTAATGCAACAAATAATAATATTCAAGCATTACAAATAATTTATAAAGATGAGCACCCAAAAGTACAAAAGGTTTTAAAAACTAAACAAAACTTAGATAATAGACTTAAAGAAATTCTAGAAGAAAATATTGCAGCTGCTGCTTTCGAATTGGCAAATTTACAAGGTTTTATTGAGTCTAGTGAAGAAGAACTAGATCTAGCAAAGTTTGATTTACAAGAACTTGAAGAAAAAGATGTGGCATTACAACAATATGTTCGAGAGGTAGAGACCAATAATAAAATTTATGAAACTTTTTTACAAAGAATGAAAGAAACTAATGAAGTTAAAGAGCTTCAATCTTCTAATGTACGAATTATTCAAAATGCATTATTACCACTTAACCCCATATCTCCAAATGTGCCAAAAATTACATTAATGTTTTATTTTTTATCCTTTGGTTTAATTTTTGCATTACTAATTTACTTTGAATTTAATAGTAGTACGGTAATAGAACCTTCTAATCTTGAATCTTTAAATATTCCAGTTTTAGCAACTTTACCTGCTGTTAAAAAAATTGATAAAGGTTATCATTTATCACAAATGTTTATTGAAGATGTTAATTCAGAGTTTTCAGAAAGTATTAGAACACTAAGAACACTTATGGTGGCTAAATTTCAAAAACATAAATCAATATTAATAAGTTCAACTTATTCTGGAGAAGGAAAAACAACTGTTTCATTAAATACAGCACTTGCATTTTCAAAAATCGGTAGAGTTCTTCTTGTTGAAACTGATATAAGAAGACCTTCTGTATTAACTAAAACAAATCAGGGTGAAGAAGCTCCAAGTGTTGGATTTAGTGATATTATTCAAGGTCAGGCTAATATGAGTGATTGTATAATAAAATTACCAGGTTCAGAAATAGAATTAATGACTTCTGGTACAAGAAGATCTGATTTAACAGATTTGACAACAACTAAAAAACTTAGAGAATTTTTTGATGTTTTAAAAAATAATTATGATTATGTAATTGTAGATACTCCTCCGATACAACCCGTAAGTGATACGTTATTTATTAGTCAATCAACTGATCATAATTTGCTTATAGTGAGATCTCATGTAACAAAAATAGTTGGAATTAAGTCTGTATTAAAAAAATTACAAAATGTAGATGTAAAAGTAGATGGATTAATTTTTAATGATCTTGATACATCTAAAGCAAGTTATTATGGCTATTATCAATATGGTGGTTATTATAATAAATATAAATCCTATAGTTAATTATTACCAATTTAACATAAAACCAATATAATACTTAATATGCTGTTTGAAAAAATATTTCAAAGAGATGATAAGTCATTTCTACTAATTTATCGTTTAATCTTAGGTGGGGTTTTATTTTTTAGTTCATCATTTGCTTATTATATAAGAAATAATACATGGCAATTATCAGAGTCATATTTAGAAGCAACAATATTAATTGTAATAACTTTTTTAATTTTATCATTTATAAATTCAAAAGAAAATCGTTATATAAAAGGAACTGCTCAATGGCTTAGAATTGAACTTATATTACTTATACAAACATTTGTAATTGCAATTTTGTTAACAGTATTATTTAAAACTACAGAAAATTATTCACGTATATGGATTTTTACTGCTATGAGTGTATCATTTATTTTATTTTTAATTACAAAGGTATTTTTTGATTTCTTTTATACTCAATTAATTAGTTCAAATACTATACAAAGAAATATTCTTTTAATTGGAGATTCCGAAAGTTGTCAGAATATAATTAAAAAATTTCCAAAAAAAGTAAGTAATTCTGTGATTAAATGTTTAATTGCAATAGATCAATTAGATAAAAAGGATACGAATTTTTATGGAATTCCAAGTTTTAATTTAAATGAAAATTTTGGTCAGATTTTAAACCATCATTCTATAGGTCAGGTATGGATCATTTCATCAATAAAAACACAAACGTATATAGAAAATTTAATAGATAAATTTTTACTTTTTTCTGTAGATTGCCGATTAATTCAACCAGAATCAAAATTTAAATTTATTGAAGGATTAGACAGTGAGGCCGGATTTGATTTCTATAATGTTTCGTTTTCTCCTTTTTATGGAACTAGTTTTTTAATAAAGAACTTAATGGATAGAGTTTTATCATTATTTTTTATATTAATTTCTTTACCTATAATAATAATGTTTTCTATATTTATTTTAATAGAAGATGGCTTTCCTATATTATTTAAACAAAAGAGAACTGGATGGGATGGTAAATCTTTTAATATTTTTAAATTAAGATCATTAAAAAAACTAGAAGACAATAATGAGTCATTACAGGTAAAATCTGGAGATACTAGACTTTTAAAAATTGGTAAAATTATAAGAAGATTAAGTATAGATGAGTTGCCTCAATTTTTTAATGTTCTTATGGGAGACATGTCTATTGTTGGACCAAGACCACATATGACTGATCATACTAAGTATTATTCAAATGAAGTTAAAAACTTTATGCAAAGGCACAAGTGTTTACCAGGTATTACTGGCTGGGCTCAAGTAAATGGATTTAGAGGTCCTACTTACGAAGAAGGGCAAATGAATAAGCGTTTTCAACATGATTTATATTACATTAAAAATTGGAATTTGATGCTGGATGTCTATATTTTAATTAGAACAGTCTTTGTAGTTCTGTTTCAAAAAGTTGATTAAAAATAATGAATATATTTGCTATTGGCGATATACACGGATGTTTAAGTGAATTAACATTATTGCATAAAAAAATACTTACCCATGAAAAATTTGATGTAAAAAATGATTTGTTGATCTATTTAGGTGACTATATTGATAGAGGTTTACAATCAAAACAAGTAATAGATCAAATTATTAAATTAAGAAATAATAAGATTAAGATCATTAATTTAATGGGAAATCATGAAGAAATAATGATTGATTTTTTATTTAATAAAAAAAATAATATAGAAAATTGGCTTGATTTTGGAGCAGATCAAACTTTTAAAAGTTATAATATAGAAGTGGTTGATTTTATCAAAGATGGTTTCAAAGATCATATTATTGATAGTTTGAGGAATAAATTATTAGAGGAAATGAATAACGATCATATAGATTTTTTTAAGAATTTAGAATTAACATATTCAACAGAAAAATACTTATTTGTTCATGCAGGTATAGATCCAAAAAAAAATTTAAAAGAACAAGTCAAAAAAGATTATTTATGGTCAAGATCTGATGTTTTTTTTGATAAAGATTTTAAATCAGAAAAAATTATAGTTCATGGGCATACACCTGAGCCAAATATTATTAATAACTCTAACAGAATAAACATTGATACCGGTTGTTATTTTTCCGGAAAATTATCATGTGTTTATTTAAATGATATCGATGATAGCAGGAGTTTTATTAGTAATATCTAAGATAAATCAATTTTGCTTTACAACCAAGACTTGAATAAAAATCTCCATATAATATAAATAAATAATTACTGATTCTTAATATTTATGAATATTTACTCAATAAAAGAAATATTAAAAGCTACAAATAATTTTTTAGATCTTGGAGATGATAAAAAGATAAATAAAAAAAATAAAGAATTTAGTGGAAAAATTCCTGTTAATACTCAAAAAATAATAAAAGAAGCTGAGATGGCATTAGCTACAGAAAAGAAAAATTTAGAAGAACCTCTAATTTTAAATAATGAAATATCAGCTAAATCAAAAATAAATCAATTTAATTATAAAATTAAAATCAAAAATGAAGTGAAAGATCGTATGGTAAATGAGCTTTTTATTTATCTTAAAAAGAAATTAAAAAAAAATACTCTTAAGCTAATATTAGAAGAACAACTGATTAAAAAAAATTTAGAAAATAAGATTAATTTTTTAAAAGAAAAAGAAAATAACTTAACAGTCAATTATCAAATACTTAAAGATAACTATGAGTCAGTTTTAGATGATAATAAATTATTAAAAATTGATAATAATGATCTACAAGATAATTTAGATAGGACTAAAATAGCTAATAAGAATCTTAATACAGAAAATGAAGAATTAAAAATTAATCTTCAAGAGTCATTAGAAAAAAATAGATCTTATGAAATTCACAATAGTGAATTGAAAAAAACTATATCAAGATATATTGCAAACCATAAAAAATTACAGGAGAAGATCAATTTGCTTGAAAATTCTAAAAATTTACAATCTGAAGATCAAATGAAAAAAGTTAAATTTTATCAAGATGAAAACATTAGATTATCTAGTGAGCTTTTATTGGCAAGAAAGAAAAATGATACTATTAAAGAAAATCTTAACAATATTGAATTAGAAAAAGAGAAAATATCAAATAAAATTAAAGAGTTAAATAATTCAATAAAAAATAAATCTAATATTATTTCCCCAAATATTACAAAAGAAGTTTTCGTTGAAACTCAAAAAGATATTAAAAAATTAGATGATAAAGAAAATAAAAATTTAGATGAAGTAATAAATAGGATTTTTTCTAAAATTTAATTTAGTTGTTTTAAAATCTATATTATTAATAAATAAAACCACCTTCTAAATTATTGACTCATTACTTTAAAGAAGTTAAAATTTTTTTATAAAAGTTATGTTAATCAATTATAAATACTGTAAAGAAAAAGGATTTATGAATTTATGACGCATTATCTAGAAAAAAAAATAGCTGACTTAGAAAAAGATCTTAATAAAAAAGAATTTGATTTGACTGAAAAAAATAATGAGTTTAATAAAAAAATTGAAAATTTAGAAAAAGATTAAAAATGAAGAACTAAATAAACAAAGATTACTAGAAGAAAGAATAGTTAAATTTGAAAAACGTATTACTGATACAGAAAAATTGAATGCATATCAAGCGGACTTAGAAATTAAACAAACAAAACTGGAAAGTGAAGTTAAAAAAACATCAGATGATATTTTATCTAAGAATATAGATATTGAAAAAAAAGCAAATTATATTGAAATGAAAATCAACTCATATGATTTTGAAGATCTAGATAAAGAAAATAAAAAAATTGCAGTAAATGAAAATAGTAATGATGTAGTTGATTTAAAGAAATATGATCAAAAAGAAAACACTAAAGGAAAAAAACTTAAGAAACGTTTTTTTTGGCCAAACATCTCTGGTAAATAATTTAATAATCTAATAAT